>CAUJKI010000526.1 GCA_963205015.1 Pseudomonadota bacterium | reverse complement strand
CTCCGTAGGCGTGATCGCCGATGCCGATCGCAATGTGTCCGCCGCGCGATATGATCGTCTCGGCGAGTGGAAGAAGATTTCCGCCAAAGTTGGCAACCGTCCACTCGACGCCATCCTCGGGCAAAAAATCGAGATGGGCGCGCAACCCTTCGGGAGATCCAGGATGCCCGGCAATGCACGTGTTGTCGGTTAGAAGAAGGAGCAAGTACGCCGGTTTCTCTACGAGGCCCATGTCCAGCAGAGCGCTCGCAAAGCGCGTAAAACCGATATTCCAGGAGACGAGGCATGGCTTCAGCCCTGAAGCGCGAATGCCTTCGGCGAAGTGCAGCAAAGTGCCCGTCGAGTTCTTGTAAATAAGATCGCCAGTCTCGAAGCGCCTCGCGACTGGATCATAGCGATCCACGTTGACCGATCCTGTATCCATTGGAGCAAAATGCGGCGCTCCTTGTGGATCGGCGGCCATGCTTATGATGTGCTTCAGCCGAGTTTCGGGGGCGGCGTCCAAGGTGACGAAACCCAGTGTTGGATGAACAAGGAGGTCGGTAGTCCAACGGATCATGCGAACAGTGTCGGCATAGACCGACGTATCGTGCTCCGGCGCTCCGTCGGGTTTGCGCGCATGGAAATGCACGATCGATGCGCCTGCATCGCGGCAGGCTGCGGCATCGACGGCAATCTCCTCCGGAGAATACGGAACGTGCGCATTGCCATATTCGCGCATCATGTATTCGTTGATGCGAGCTTCAATGACGAGCTTTTGCATCGCGCGCCCCAACTCCCTAGTCGGTACTTTTAATTCTTGCTTATATCGGCTCGTAAAGGCACATGCTTATGGGGTCAATAGGCATATGCCACATTCGAAGAGCACGCCGAATGCCAACCAAGCCAACGAGAACATCTGCGTGGAAAGCCACCACGCCGTCTGCCGAGACGCTGATCTCGAACCTACCGGGAAACGTCTATCGTCGTGTTCGTAAGCCCAATGGCAGCTACCATTTCGAGTATCTCTCGAGCGGGCTGCTGACCTACTTCGGGGTTGATCATCGCTTGCTCTTGCGCGAGCGCGCCAACCACTTCGATTGGATTCATGCCGACGACAGAGATCGCTTCATCGCCAATCTCGAGATGAGTGCGCTCACGCTCAGCGTGTTCGACGATCGCGTCCGCATGGCGCCGAAGCGAAACAATAGATTGAGCTGGGCGCGCTCCATTGCGCGTCCCGCGAGAAGACGCGACGGCTGCGTTGTTTGGGACGGAATTACGATCGACATTACCCGAGAGGTCGAGGCCGAACAGGCCTTGCGCATTGCCAAGAATGAGCTGGAGCGCGTTCATTCCGTGGCCTCGGCATCATTCATTCAAGCCGGAAGCGACCTTCGCCTCGCACTGATGGAGCTGGATACACTGCTGAAGGGCCTCGACATCAGCGAGGCCCCGCCTCGCAGCTTGTTGAGGGCAATCGACAGATGTCGAGACCGCTTGTCGCGATCCGTCGGCAGTCTGAAACCAGGTGATCAGGGGAAGCCTGCTGAGCAGCAGGAGTACTCTCAGCCGGTGCAGCGCGAGCTTACTTCACGCCAAAAGCAGGTCTATCAGCTCATGGCAAAGGGGCTTTCGAACAAGGAGATTGCCTTGAAGTTGGGAATAGTGCCGGGTACGGCCAAGCTTCATGTGGCGAGCGTATTGCGCGCGCTTGGATTGAGATCCCGACGCGTGTTGATGGCATCGGCGCGCGGCTGAGCGCCCTTGTTTGCTGGAAGCAAATATCGTCCTCGCCATCGCACGGCCTGTGTTCACGCTAAGCGAGGCGAAGCCGACGATGGCATATCCATCTTGTACTCACACTCGACCACGGACCAAGCTTATGAACCTCCACAGAATGTTGCAGCTCCGCCATGAAAATGGCCGCCCTGTCCGCGTGGCGTTGATCGGGGCGGGAAAATTCGGCTCGATGTTCCTGTCACAAGTCCCTCACACGCCGGGACTGCAAGTCACTGCGATTGCTGATCTGTCGCCGGAACGCGCGCGCGACTCTTGCCGCAAGGTGGGGTGGGATGCGGCCCGCATAGAAGCCACCGAGTTCTTTGATGATGGCCTTGCCGCCATTGCGCGCGCGCGCGGACGTCGTCATCGAAGCCACGGGGCATCCCGGGATCGGCATCCGTCACGCACGTGCAGCCATAAAGGCCGGCTCCCATATCGTGATGGTCAACGTCGAAGCGGATGTGCTCGCTGGCCCGCTGGTTGCTGAAGAAGCGCGCAGCGCTGGTGTCGTCTATTCACTGGCCTATGGAGATCAGCCGGCACTCACCGCCGAACTGGTGGATTGGGCCCGCGCCGCCGGGTTCATTGTCGTCGCCGCAGGCAAAGGCACGAAGTACTTGCCTTCCTATCACGACGTGACTCCAGATGATGTGTGGAAGCACTATGGCCTAAGTCCTGAGGAGGCGCAGGCCGCCGGCATGAATCCTCAAATGTTCAATTCCTTCCTGGACGGCACGAAATCGGCCATCGAAATGGCTGCTATCGCGAACGCCTGCGGGCTCGATGTGCCCGAGAGCGGCCTCGCCTTTCCGCCTTGCGGCATTGACGACCTGCCGCACGTAATGCGGCCGCGCAGCGCCGGAGGGATACTTGATAAGCGCGGTTTGGTTGAAGTCGTATCGTCCGTCGAACGCGATGGCCGTTCGGTATTCCGTGATCTGCGATGGGGTGTTTATGTCGTGCTGGAAGCACCCAACGACTATACCGCTGCTTGCTTCCGGCAATATGGGCTGAAGACGGATGCATCCGGGTGCTACGCAGCGATGTACAAGCCCTATCACCTGATCGGTCTCGAGCTCGGCATATCCGTCCTGTCGGCCGCTCTACGGGGCGAGCCGACGGGCCAACCGTACGAATTCCGTGGCGACGTGGTTGCTGTCGCGAAGCGAGATTTACGTGCAGACGAAGTGCTCGACGGAGAGGGCGGATACACAGTCTGGGGGCGCTTGATGTCTGCACAGCAAAGTCTTGCAGCTGGCGCCCTACCGATTGGACTCGCGCACCACCTGCGCCTCGTATGCAACGTTCCGCATAGTAATATTGTGAGGTGGTCCGACGTAAACGTAGGCCAAGCCAATGAGACCATCGAGGTGCGCCGCAAAATGGAGGCGCGCTTCGGGATGCGTCACAGTTGACTATCGCGGGAGGGCGCAAGATGAGCCACTACGTTTTGCTCGTCGTAGTAATAGAGGCCGTAGCGCGCTCATCAGGCGGCGCTGACTAACCGGCGAGGAACTCTCCGAGCGGTCCAGCTATTGCTCGGACATTCGAAGATCGAAGCACAGTGCGCTACCTCGGCATCGAGGACGACGACACGATCGAAATCGCGAAGAAGATCGACAACCAAACAGATGACGCGATATTCTTGAAAGCGGACACGGTCGGCGTCGCGATGAGGGATGCCGATTGCGTGATGATCGATGTCAGCTAATGGGATGACGCAACTTTGGGTGGCGCGCCGTCCGGATAGATGCGCGCCGATGCTCAGGAGCACGCCGGGCTATGATTTTGTTATCGCAGCTATCAAGTCTTCAATGTGTTCGTCGAACACGGGCCGCGCGCCTGCCATACGGTTTGATCCAGAGACTGGACGTTCGTTGTCTCCTCAATCATGCGTATGTCGAGTGCGCAATCTATGATCAGGAGATGAATTATCACCGAAGGTTTGAGAGCTCTGAGAGAGGGCCATTTTCATCGCTGCGACCGCGTGTTTCCGATGAAACCGCTAAGCTTCTGGTTGCCGCACCTAGAATGCACGCCTCTGCATTCAGATTGTTTTCTGAGATCACCAAGATGTGGGCTGCCCCCCGCTGCAGCGTTCTCTCCTATCTGCTGAGCAACACATCTTTCTTACCGATGGGCGCCACGCGATATTCAGCGTCGACAAGCGTCCTGAGGCAGTCGCTTTCCCATCGAGCGGCATGCTCGACCTCCATGAGAATCCGTCGCGGCCAGAGATAGCTCGGCGCCTCACGGAAGAAGGGGATGAGAACCCGATCCTCATAGCCCTCGACGTCGATCTTCATGGCGTCTATTCGGGTCCTCCCAGCGACCTGAACAATTGCGAGTAGCGGTGCCATCGGAACCTCAACGCCGATAGAGCCGATACGACATAGGGTCGATAGTCCATACTGGTCCGGCCGCACATGAAGAGTGGCCCGGCCCTCTGCGCTGCCGGCAGCTGCCTCAATGACGCTGATGCTGGAAAAGCCATTAGCCTCGGCGTTGAAGCGGAGCCGGCGCGTCATCTCCAGCGCCGGCTCAATGGCGACAACACATCCGTTGGCGCCGACGGCTTTCGCGGCGAACAGACTAAAGAGGCCGCAATTGGCGCCAACATCAACGAAGACATCATCGGCGTGAAGCTGATCAACTATGGCCGCAAGGCCGGCACGATTTCTGTGCAGACCGCGCTCGAGAAGGC
>CAUJKI010000525.1 GCA_963205015.1 Pseudomonadota bacterium | reverse complement strand
ATCGCGAGGAAGCTCGTCGTATCGGCTGACGTGCTCACCGAGAACTTTCGCCCTGGTGCCATGGATGCGCTCGGCCTCGGCTATGAGACGCTGAAGAAGACCAACGAGCGCCTCGTCTATTGCTCGCTCAAGGGCTTCCTGTCGGGACCATACGATCAGCGCTCGGCTCTCGACGAGGTTGTGCAGATGATGGCTGGGCTCGCCTACATGACCGGCCCGCCAGGCCGTCCGCTCCGTGCCGGCGCCTCCGTCAACGACATCATGGGCGGCATGTTCGCCGCGATCGGCATCCTCGCCGCGCTGCGCGAGCGCGATCGCACGGGCAAGGGTCAGCTCGTGCAGAGCGCGCTCTACGAAAACTGCGTCTTCCTCGCCGCCCAGCACATGATGCAGTACGTCGTCACGGGCAAGCCCGCGAACCCCATGCCCGACCGGCTCTCGGCCTGGGGCATCTACGACGTCTTCGATTGTGCAGACGGCCAGCTCTTCCTCGGCGTCGTCACCGACACGCAATGGAAGATCTTCTGCGAGGAGTTCGGCCTCCAGCAGCTCTTCTCCGACGAACGCCTCAAGACGAACGCCATGCGCTCCAACAACCGCGAACTGTTCATGCCCTTCCTGCGCGAGCACTTCGCGCGCTGGAAGCGCGATGAGCTCGAGGCGAAGGTCGCTGCAGCCGGTCTTCCCTATGCGCCGATCGTCAAGCCGCACGAGCTTTTCGACGACCCGCACCTGAAGGAGTCTGGCGGTCTCCTGCCGCTGAAGCTTCCCGAGGGCGGCGAGACGGTCACGCCAGCGCTTCCCTTCGAGCTAGCCGGACGCCGCTTCGGAACGCGCCGTCATCCACCGAAGGTTAGCGAGCATGGTCGCGAGATTCTCGCCGAGCTCGGCTTGAGCATCGAGGCCTCGAACGATCTCATCGCGCGCGGGATCGTCACCGCGGCGAAGTAGAGACGCACAAGCAAACAAGGGGGAAACGCGGCATGAAGATCCTCGCAACTCTCCTCGTCGCGCTCGTCGCGCTGCTTCACTTCGGATTCCTGATCATCGAGATGTTCTTATGGACGACGCCCTTTGCGCAGCGTTCCTTCGGCATGACGGAGGCATTCGCGCGTGAGTCCGCAGTGCTCGCAGCCAATCAGGGCCTCTACAACGGCTTTCTCGCGGCCGGCCTCGTGTGGGGCCTTGTCGCAAACGAGAACGGGCGCGCCATCAAGATCTTCTTCCTGGCCTGCGTGATTGTCGCCGGCCTCTACGGCGCGGCAACTGCGAAACTCTCCATCCTCTTCATTCAGGCTCTCCCCGCTGCGCTGGCGCTCGCTGCCGTTCTTCTGTCGCACGAGCGGCGTTAACTGTATCGACGTCGAGTAAGAGGGGCTTAACCCACGTTCTGCTCAACTTACACGATCGCCATCAGCGGGTCAGACCATGAACCTTTCTGTTCGCGCCCTCACGATCTCTGCGTCTCTTCTCGCGGCGACGCCCCTGCTCGCCCAGACTGATCTCCAGCCCGGTTTCGACAAGCGCCTCCTTGAGCTTGCGCCAGCACAGGACAAGGCCGAGAGCTGCTTCCTGCGCCGCTACGACGGTGCGCATCTGAAGGATCATCCCAAGCAAAAAGTCGAAGCGATCGGCTTGTGCGTGAATGTCGAAAGGATCGCGCCCGAGGAAAAGAACGAGCCGGTTCGCTACCGCTACAACTTCGACTTTGCGGTCAAGCTCAAGAGTCACGCAAAGCCGGCGAAGACCGGCGGCGAGTGCGGCTTTGCCTATATCCCGCCCGACGAGCAGCGGCGCATCTCGAGCAAACCGATCTGGTGTGGCGTCGACTGTGATGGTGGCGGCGTCCGCGTGGAGCCACGAAAGGGAGGCGCTGAGCTCCTCGTCCGCCTGGAACGCATTCGCGTCTCCAGCGAGTGCGGTGGTGCCGATGACGAGAGATCATCCTTCGACGTCACCGGCGGCGCTGACGACAAGGTCTTTCTCGTCCCGCGCACGAGCCTCGAGGACTATCGCGCTTTCGCCGGCAAGTAAGGACAGCTCGCCGTTTACCCGTGCACGAAGGGCTCCAGCCCAGAGAGGCGCATGCGCTGCTCGATCTTCGCGGGCTTGCGCGGCGGATACTTCTCGACGTGCTCGCGAATGTGCCGGATGTGGTCTGGCGTCGAGCCGCAGCAGCCGCCGACGATATTGACAAGGCCGTCGCGCGCCCAGGGCTCCATCTGACAGGACATGTCGTGTGGGGTCTCGTCGTACTCGCCCATCGCGTTCGGCAGGCCTGCGTTCGGATAGGCCGAAACGAGCGTGTCCGCGACGGCGGCAAGCTCCCCGATGTACGCACGCATCATCTCCGCGCCGAGCGCGCAATTGAGCCCGACCGAGAAGGGTCTCAGGTGGCGCATGGAGTACCAGAAGGCTTCCGCCGTCTGACCCGACAGCGTGCGCCCCGAACGGTCGGTGATCGTACCGGAGATCATGATCGGCAGCTCGACACCCTTCTCGTCATAGATGTCGAGTACGGCGAGCCCAGCCGCCTTGGCATTGAGCGTGTCAAAGATCGTCTCGATGATCAGAATGTCCGAGCCACCGTCGATGAGCCCGCGCACCTGCTCGGAATACGCCTCGTACAGCTCGTCGAAGGAGACGTTGCGGAAGCCCGGATTGTTCACATCGGGCGAGATGGAGGCCGTGCGATTGGTCGGCCCGATCGCGCCCGCCACCCAGCGCGGGCGATCCGATGTCGAATAATGGTCCGCCGCCGCGCGCGCGATCTTCGCCGCTTCGAAGTTGATCTCGTAAGCGAGCGGCTCCATGCCGTAGTCGGCGAGCGAGATGCGCTGCGCGTTGAACGTATTGGTCTCGATGATGTCGGTGCCGGCTTCGAGGTACTGCTCGTGGATCGTCTGGATGATCGCAGGCTGCGTCAACACGAGCAGGTCGTTGTTGCCTTTGACGTCCTTCGGGTGGTCGGCAAAGCGCGCGCCGCGATAACCCGCCTCGTCGAGCTTGTACTGCTGGATCATCGTACCCATGGCGCCGTCGATGATCAGAATGCGTTCACGCGCCGCCGCGTGCAGCGCCTTGATCCGCGCGTCCCGCGCGCGCGCATCGACCGGACTGAGGGTCGCATCGTTCATGCTGCACCTCTGGCAATTACCGATCCAGCGCCGCTCGCCTGCGGCCTGAGGCCGAGCAGGTGGCAGATGGCATAGACGAGATCGGCACGGTTCAGCGTGTAGAAGTGGAACTGGCGGATGCCCTCGTCGACGAGGTCGAGCACCTGCTCCGCCGCGACGGCCGCTGCTACGAGATGCGTGGTTGCGGGATCGTCGTCGAGGCCGACAAAGCGACGCGCGAGCCAAGCGGGAACGCTCGCGCCAGTCCGCGCCGCGAATCCCGAGACCTGCTTGAAATTGTGGATCGGTACGATGCCCGGCACGATCGGCGCCCAGATGCCGTGCTTGCGAGCGGCCTCGAGAAAACGCAGGAAATGCGCGTTGTCGAAGAAGAACTGCGTGATCACGCGGTCCGCGCCGGCGTCGATCTTGGTCTTGAGGTTGTCGAGATCGGCTCCGACGGACGGGCTCTCCGGATGCTTCTCCGGATAGCCGCCGACGGAGACATCGAAAGCGCCGATCGCCTTGATGCCGCGGACGAGATCGGCGGTGCTCTGGTAGCCGCCCGGATGCGGCTCGTAGCGCGCGCCGACACCCTCCGCCGGATCGCCCCGCAGCGCGACAATGCGGCGGACGCCGACATTCCAGTAGTCGCGTACGACCTCGTCCACTTCCTCGCGCGTCGCGCCGACGCAGGTGAGGTGCGCGGCGGGTGCGAGCTCTGTCTCCTTGATGATGCGCGCGACCGTCGCGTGCGTACGCTCGCGTGTCGAGCCGCCCGCGCCATAGGTCACGGAGACGAACTCCGGCGCCAGGGGCTCGAGGCGGCGGATCGCGGCCCAAAGCGCCTCTTCCATGCGCTCGGTCTTCGGCGGGAAGAACTCGAAGGAAACGGTGATCTCGCCGTCGCCGACGAGGCGGCTGCGCCGCTCGTGCAATTGCTGGACCGACTTCATCACCCGACAACCTCTACTTTTGATATGCGTTCCGTCTGCCGGCTATGCGCGTGCACCCGCAGGCGCTCCGCCGTCCACAACATCACGGTCAGTTTTCCTTCCGCATCGCGCGCGTCCGGCGCGAGCGTGTTGACCGAAAGGACCTTCAGCCCGCTTTCCTGCAGCCACTGCTCGACCTGCGCCGGCAGGAAACCAAGCCGCTCGTGCGCCTGCGTCTCACGCAGGAACTCCAGCTCGTGCGGAGCGAAATCCACGATCAGCAACCGCCCGCCCGGCTCCAGGATGCGTGCCGCCTCGCGGATGGCCTGCGCGGGATCGCTCAGGAAGTGCAGGACCTGGTGCACGACCACGGCATCGGCGCTGCCGTCCTCGAGCCCGAGGTCGTAGAGATCGCCGTGGCGCACGCGAGCATGGGCGACGCCCGCCACTGTGAGCTTGGCGCGCGCATAGGCGAGCATGGTGTGATTGATATCGATGCCCGTGCCGCGCTCGAAGCGGTCGGCAAAAAGCTGCAGTACGCGACCCGTGCCCGTGCCCGCATCAACGAAATGGCGAAAGGGTCCCGCGCCCAGCGCGGCCCGCATGGCCGTCTCGACGGCGTTCTCGGTCACATGCAGCGAGCGGATCTCATCCCATTGCGCAGCGTGCTGCTCGAAGTAGGCCTGCGCTGCGGTTTCGCGCTCCCGCTTCACGGCCTCGGCGCGGTTACGGTCGCGCTGGAGCTGGGCATCGGCCAGATCGACGCTGTCGAGCAGCCGCCGCGCGAGCGCGCCTGCGGAGCCGGCGACAACGAGCTGGAAATAGGCCCAGCTCCCCTCGCGCGTGCGCTCGATGAGACCGGCCTCCGCGAGCAGCTTCAGGTGGCGGCTGATGCGCGGCTGGCTCTGGCCGAGAATGCGCGTCAGATCCTTGACGTTGAGCTCGCTCGCCGCAAGCAGCAGCAGGATGCGCAACCGCGTCGGTTCCGCGGCGGCTTTCAGGATGGTGACAACGTTCTGTGACGACAGCGGCATTCAAGGCCCTCCTTCGGCGCCATCGCCGAGGGTCTGGAAATCATATAAAGATATCTTTATGTGTCAAGTCGCCCATCTTCGATCGCACCGTCTTCGCAGACCGGCCCTGCCCAAGCCGGCGTTGACGGGTCCGGCAACGCTGCGCACGGTGTGGATGAGCCGGGTAGAGAAAATCCGGGCTCGGGAAACGCGCGGACATCCAGGGGACCAGCATTGCCGGCCCTCCATCTCTTCGGCTGGGCCACGAGCGCCCTATTCTTCTTCTATGCCTGGATCCTGCGGGTCGCGCCGAGCGTCATGATCGACGAGATGATGCGCGACCTCGGCGTTGGCGGCGCCGTCATCGGCCATCTCTCGGCCGTCTATTTCTTCGGCTATGCCGGATCGCAGGTGCCAATCGGCATGCTGATCGACCGCTTTGGGCCCCGGCGGCTGATGACCCTGGCCGCGCTCGGCTGCGTTGCCGGCTGCGCCATCTTCGCGCTCAGTCCTGGCATCTCGGGCGTTGTGGTCGGCCGCTTCGTCATCGGCGCCGCCGCGGCCTTCAGTCTGGTGGGTGCGATGGCGGTCGCCGGGCTCTGGTTTCCGGCTCGGCGCTTCGCGCTCCTTTCGGGGCTCGCCATGATGATGGGCATGCTCGGCGCCATGGTTGGCCAAGCGCCTTTCCGCCTCGTGGTCGAGGCGCTCGACTGGCGAGGCGCCGTGTTCGCGCTGGCCATAGGCGGACTGGTAGTGGCAATCGCGGTCTGGGCGACAGTGCGCGACCGACCGCGCGAGGCGAGGTCGTCCGCGCCGATGCTCGCCGGTCTCGCGCGTGTCGCCCGCAGCCGTCAGACTTGGCTGATCGCCATCGCGGGCCTGGGCACGACGGGTCCGCTGCTCGGCTTTGCGGGTCTCTGGGGCGTTCCCTATTTCGTCACGACACTCGGCATCGATCGCACCGCCGCCGCATCCATCACATCGACCATGTTCCTCGGCTGGGCCGTCGGCGCGCCGCTGATCGGCTGGGCTTCAGATCGTATCGGCCGCCGGCGCTCACCTTTCATCGTGGGCCTCGCCATCTGCATCGTGACCATGTCCGCAATACTTTACGTGCCGGACCTGTCGGTGCCCTCACTGATGGCATTGTGCTTCCTCTGCGGGTTCGGCGGTGCGTCGCAGATCGTCGGCTTCGCGGCCGCGCGCGAGAACAACCCGCCTGCGCTCAGCGCCACCGCCATCGGAGTCGTGAACGGCCTCGTCACCGGCGCCGGCGCGCTCTTCCAACCGCTGCTCGGCTGGCTCCTCGACCTGAACTGGAAAGGCGAGATGGTCGCGGGCGCACGCATCTACGATCCGAGTGCCTATCGAATTGCACTGAGTGCAGTCATCGTCGGCTGTGTCGTCGGATTCCTCTGTGCGCTCGCCATGCGCGAGACCTATTGCCGGCCGTCGGATCAGCAATAGCTCAGACAACCAGGGCTTCACCCTTCAACAGCCTCGGCACCTCGCCTGTCAGCCCCGCCGCTTCGCCCACCAGCACCCGCTTGAGTCCCGGCATGCGATCGACAACGCCGAGGCCCGCATCGCGGACGGAGCGCAGCAGGGCGTTATCCTGCGAGAAAAGCATGTTGAGTGCGCTGAACGCAGCCGCAGAAGCCGCCCCATCGAAGCGCCGCCAGCGCGCATAGCGCTCGAGCGCCGTCGCATCGCCGACATCGAGACCGACCCGCACGGCATCGACGAGGCATTCGCTCAGTGCCGCCACGTCGCGAAGGCCGAGATTGAGGCCCTGCCCGGCGATCGGATGCACGCCGCGCGCGGCATCGCCGGCAAGTGCGAACCGCGGTGCGATCAGCTCGCGCGCGAGATGCATGGCGAGCGGCCAGCTTCCCCGTGTCCCGGCCAGCTCCAACGTGCCGAGCCTATGGCCAAAGCGGTTTTCGAGCTCGCCGAGAAAGCCCGCATCGTCGAGCGCAAGAATGCGGGCCGCTTCGCTCTCTTCCTCGGTCCAGGTCACGCAGGCGCGGTTTCCGGTCAGCGGCAGGATCGCGAAGGGCCCGCCCGGCAGGAAATGCTGGACCGCGCGGCCGCCATGCGGGCGCTCGTGCCGCACGGTCGCGACAATGCCCGTCTGCGCATAGCGCCAGTCCACCGTCTTGATACCGGCAGCGGCCCGGAGCGGTGAACCGCGGCCGTCGCAGGCCACCACCAGGCCCGCACCGAGCGTTCGACCATCCGCAAGCCGTACGGAAATGCCGCCAGCGTCTATGGCTACGCCCGTTGCCGTGCCGGTGATCCGCGCGATGCCCGCGGCCTCCGCCACGGCGGACGTCGCGGCCCGCAGGAGCACGTCTGCCGGCACGATCCACATACCGGGCTCGCCTTCGGCGACGGCTGTGTCGTAGCTCAGCAAGATGGGTCGAATAGCATCCGTGAGGCTCGAATCCGTAATGTCAATGCCAGTGACCGGCTGCGCATCCCCCGCCGCTATCTGCCATATGCCGATCGTCTCGAGCAGCCGGCGCGAGCCCGCCGACAATGCATAGCTTCGCGGATCCGCCCCGCTCGAAGCCGATCCGGTCTCGAGCAGCCCGATCCGGGCATTCCCGCCGAAAGCCCCGGCAAGCGTCCGCGCCAGAATGAGCCCAGTGAGCCCGCCGCCGGCAATGATGACGTCATGATCGCGCATTCAGCGCTCCGACTTTATGCTGTAGAGCGTACAGCGCGCTCCTGCGACCCGCCCAGCCAATGTACCCCTGAGGATGCCGCCACCATGGCCAGAAAGAAAGCGCCCGAATCCAGCGCCGTCGATGGTCTCGTCTCCATATTGGATCTTGAGCGGCTGGAGCAGAACCTGTTCCGTGGTCGCGGGCCCAAGGCTGGCTGGCAGCGGGTGTACGGCGGCCAGGTGCTCGGCCAGGCCCTCGTCGCGGCCGTCCGTACCGTGCCCGAGGAGCGCGTCGCCCACTCGGCACACGCCTATTTCCTGCTCCCAGGCGATCCGGCCGAGCCGATCATCTACGACGTCGAGCGGATCAGGGACGGCGGCAGCTTCACGACGCGCCGCGTGAAGGGCATCCAGCACGGCCGCGCCATGTTCGCCATGAGCGTCTCGTTCCACAAGGATGAGCAGGGATTCGACCACCACGCACCGATGCCTGAAGTGCCGCCGCCCGAAGAGCTGCCGAACGAGCAGGATCTCAAGGAGCGGATGCTCGACAAGCTGCCCGAGAACATGCGCCGCTATTGGGAGCGGGAGCGCCCGATCGAGATCCGCCCGGTGGATGTCTCCCGCTACTTTGCCCGCGACCAGCGCGAGCCACGCCAGCTCATCTGGATGCGGGCTTCGAGGCCGCTACCCGACTCCTTTCCCCTGCACCAGTGCGTCCTGGCCTACGCTTCGGACTTCACGCTGCTCGATACGGCACTGATCGCTCACGGCAAGCTGATGTTCGACAAGGATCTGCAGCTCGCGAGCCTCGACCACTCGATGTGGTTCCATCGGCCCTTCCGGGCTGACGAATGGCTGCTCTATGCCCAGGACAGCCCCTCGGCCTTCGGCGGGCGCGGCTTCTGCCGCGGTAGCGTCTTCACCCGCGAGGGAATGCTCGTCGCTTCGACGACCCAGGAGGGCCTGATGCGACGGCGTCCGACCGGCTTCGTGGTCAGCTAGCGTGCAAAAGGCCGATTTTGCCTGATTTTTAGGCAGTTATGACTGCCCGAATGCTCATCGCGACACCCGAACCGTCGTATTTACGACTAGCATTTCAATGATTTAGCGCGATCCCTCCAACTTGGCACGCCCCTTGAGTCTTAACCAATGCCTGCTCTTAGCAGGCCTTGGAACGCGCACGTCTGCTGCTTCGTCGGAGGTGTGCCAAGACGCGAGGTCGGATGGCCATGAAGCTGATTACTGCGATCATCAAACCGTTCAAGCTCGAGGAAGTGCGGTCAGCGCTGACGGACCTCGGGCTGCAGGGCATGACGGTATCCGAGGTTAAGGGATACGGCCGTCAAAAAGGGCATACCGAGATCTACCGCGGTGCCGAGTACGCCGTGAATTTCCTACCCAAGATCAAGATCGAGGTCGCTGTGACCTCGGCCGAGGTCGACAAGGCAGTCGCAGCCATCGCCAACGCCGCGAAGACCGGCCAGATCGGCGATGGAAAGATCTTCGTTTCGGCGATCGAGCACACGCTCCGTATCCGGACCGGCGAGACTGACGACAACGCACTCTAGGAAACCAGACGCCGCGCCTGCCACCTGCCGGCCTGCCATGGCAGTCGGGGGAGCAAGACGGCGGGCGCGTCGACCTCGATGAAGCTCAAACCTCAAACTGGACTGGTGGCAGGAATAGACCCATGAAGACATGCATCCGTTCGATATCCAGCGTTGCGGCTATGACCGCCGCATGGGCCATGGTCAACATGACCACCGCGCTGCCCGCGCTGGCTCAGGCTGCCGCACCGCCTGCACCACCTGCGACGCTGAATTCCGGCGACACAGCCTGGATGCTGACGTCGACAGTGATTGTGCTCATGATGACGATCCCCGGCCTCGCTCTCTTCTACGGTGGCATGGTGCGCAAGAAGAATGCCCTTGCCACTGTGATGCAGTCCTTCTCTGCGGCCTGTTTGCTGTCCATCGTGTGGATGGTCGTCGGCTATTCGATCGCCTTCGGGGACGGCGGATCGCTCAACGCCTACATGGGCGGCTTCGGCAAGATGTTCTTTGCCGGCATGACCAAGGAGGGACTGTTTGCGCCACTCACGATCCCAGAATCGGTCTTCGCCACCTTCCAGATGACGTTCGCCATCATTACACCGGCACTGATCGCCGGTGCGGTTGCCGATCGTATGAAGTTCTCGAGCTTCCTCGTCTTCATCACCCTCTGGCTGATTATCGTCTACGCGCCGATCTGCCACTGGGTGTGGGGCGGTGGCTTCCTCGGCGAAGGCGGCATCATGGACTTTGCCGGCGGTACGGTCGTTCACATCAACTCGGGCGTCGCCGGTCTCGTTGCCGCACTCGTTCTCGGCCGTCGCAAGGGATACGGCACCGAGAACATGGCACCGCACAATCTCGTCTACACGGCGATGGGTGCTGCGTTCCTGTGGGTTGGCTGGTTCGGCTTCAACGGCGGTTCGGCTGGTGCAGCGAACGACTCGGCCGGCATGGCGATCCTCGTCACGCAGATCTGCGCGGCGGCCGCGGCCCTCGCCTGGATGTTCGCCGAGTGGATCACCCACGGCAAGCCGAGCATCCTCGGCATCGCGTCGGGCGCCATTGCAGGCCTCGTCGTGATCACGCCGGCGGCCGGCTTCGTCGATCCGAAAGGTGCCCTTCTCATGGGCCTTATCGGCGGCATCGTGTGCTTCATCGCCTCCACGGGCATCAAGCGGATGCTCGGATATGACGACAGCCTCGACGTCTTCGGCATCCATGGTGTCGGCGGCTTCACCGGCGCGATCCTGACGGGCGTGTTTGCGGTCGCGGCCATCGGCGGCGAGGGCAAGAGCGGCCTTCTCGAAGGCAATGCAGCCCAGGTCGGCATCCAGTTCTACGGCACGATCGCCACGATCGTCTGGTGCGCTGCCGCGACCTTCGTGATCCTGATGGTCGTCAAGCTCTTCATGGGCCTCCGCGTCGACGAGCAGACCGAGGTCGAAGGTCTCGACATCCGCCTGCACGGCGAGGTCGTGCCCTGAGACAAGAACCCGCGATGCCGCTCGTCGGCATCGCGCTTCCTGAAAATGCGCCGATCGAGATCGCGCTCGTGTGAGGATCGTGAAATTCGCCAGGTCTCGCGCAATCGTGCCGAGCGAATTTCTCGATCTCAACCACGCGAGCGCATCCGTGACTCCAGTGTCCCTGGAGCGATCCCGATCGTCTCTCGAATACCCCGGCAAGACGACCCTCTTCCCGGGCGCAGGACGGTACCGCACCCAAGCGGTGCCGGACCGCGGGGCCTGAGCCGATTGCTCCCCCAGTGTCGTCGCTCACCCCGCGGTCTTCTTCTCAAGCGATCACGATGCGCATATCGCGCCGCGCAGCAGCAAGCACCAGGAGCAGGTGCCGCCGCGCGAGTGCCACGCAGCCCTCCGTCGGACGATATCCCGGCCGGGCCAGATGCATAAAGATGGCGCTGCCGGCGCCCTGTACTCGAGGCCGCCGATTGTGGTCCAGCACGACGATCACATCGTAGAGCGCATCCTGGCGCCAGAGGCGCTCGGCGCTCGCGGGATAAGGATGTCGCACCCGACGATTGTAGTTGCGGTCGCCGACGGCGTCGCACCACCCCTCGTCCGGTTTGATCGCGCACACCGGCAGAACCGTTTGCGGCCTCTGTCCGCGATCGGCGCGATAGAGTACCTGTACCGCTCGCCACGACCCACTGGGCGTTGCGCCGTCACCCTCGCGCTTGGTTACGGATCGCCCGCTTCGTCCGACGGCACACGGCAGGACGAGCGTTCCGATCCGAAGCCAGCCTTTGCTGGCCGACCGCGACCGCGCAGAAACCAAGACCCTCGGCTTGCGCCGGGGCTTCATATCCTTGGAACGACAAGCATCTTGACGCCGGATCGCCATCTTTGCCTCGATAGCTGTTTCCATAGGGCAACCAGTGATATGCTGCGCCCGCACAACTCGCCAATGGGGAGCGTTGCCATATGAGTACGGCACGGACGATCCTGCTCGTCGACGACGACGAGGAGCTTCGTGCTTCTCTGAAGGATCAACTCGCGCTGCACGATGAATTCCACATCCTGACCGCAGGCACTGCGAGCCAGGGGGTCGAGATCGCGCGCGAGGCGCGTCTCGATCTTATTCTGCTCGATGTCGGCCTGCCGGACATGGATGGACGCGAGGCCTGCAAGGTCCTGCGCAAAGCCGGATTCAAGAGCCCGATCATCATGCTGACCGGAAACACCGCCGATTCTGACGTCATCCTCGGCCTCGACGCCGGCGCCAATGACTATGTAACCAAGCCGTTCAAGTTCGCGGTCCTGCTTGCCCGCGTGCGCGCCCAGCTTCGCCAGCACGAGCAGAGCGAGGACGCCGTATTCTCGATCGGTCACTATACCTTCAAGCCGGCTTCCAAGGTGCTGATCGACACCTCCGGCAAGAAGATCCGCCTGACCGAGAAAGAGACGTCGATCCTCAAATATCTCTATCGGGCGGGCGAGAAGGTCATCACGCGGGACGTGCTGCTGCACGAGGTCTGGGGCTACAACGCGGGCGTCACCACACACACGCTGGAAACCCATATCTATCGCCTGCGCCAGAAGATCGAGAAGGATCCCTCGAGCGCCGAACTGCTGATCACGGAGATGGGGGGCTACAAGCTGGTTCCCTGAACGGCGGGCTGCTCCGCCAGGACCTGCAGCTAGCGGCCAAACAACCGCTGGCCAAGCGCCGGTAAAGAGGCTATAAGCCGCCCCGATCGCGGGGCCGGACGCTCGGCCGATCGCGATACCCCATTTCAAGCCTCGGCCGCCATTCCGACAGGCCGCGCCGGCTTGAGGCCGCCGCCTGCGGAAGCGTGGCGCGGTGCTTCACACAGGAGAGCAAGAACCATGGCCGTCCCCAGGAAGAAAGTATCGCGTATGAAGCGCGGCAATCGCCGCTCCGCTGACGCGATTTCGGCGCCAGCCCTCGTCGAGGACAAGAAGACCGGCAACGTCCGCCGGCCCCACCACATCGACCTCAAGGCTGGCACGTATCGCGATCGCCAGGTTCTGCCGGCGAAGAGCGACGTCTAGTCAGTCGAAGCCCGCCGCCAGTTTCCGGCCCGCGCCGTAAAGGTCCATATCGGACTGTCTGGCGACGTGCTGATTCCCTGAAGCGGCCACATGCGGCCATATTCGCACGATAGCGCGGTCAGGATGCCGCCGCGGCGGCACAACGAGGGAGATCGTCATGTCGCTGAGGGCCCTGCCGCTAATTGTCATCTCGTTCATTCTCTACAACATCATCGTGCTCTTCAGCGGCGGCGCCCACGCGGATGATGTACTGCGCAAGGTCCTCTTCGAGCTGCCCATGGTCGGCGGCGCGCGGTGGCGCTTCTCGATGGGCGACCTCCTCATTCTCGTGACCATGTTTCTGCTCTTCTTCGAGCTGATCAAAGCCACCTACACCTCCTCGGCCTCCCTGCTCGATCACGGTCTGTCGATGCTGGTGTTCATCGCCTGCCTCGTCGAGTTCCTCCTCGTCGAGCAGGCTGCGACGTCCGTGTTCTTCTTCATCATGATCGCCACCCTCATCGACGTCGTCGCCGGCTTCATGATCGGCATCCGGACCGCTCGCCGCGACCTTAATATCGGCGATCACTGAACACCGGTTTTCTTTCCAGCCTGCAATAGCCGCTTCACTCAGGGCGGCGGTGGCTTTGCCGTCTGCGCATGGCAGGCGCCGGCCCGGGCGTGGCTATTTGATCGCTTGTTAACCTGTTGCCGCTACGGTTTTAACGGCTCAGCGTGCGGCATCTGCGGCCCATGGGACCCGTGCTGACGCTCGCCAACGGAATCCAGTATCGTGTCATCCGCCCACGAAGTCGTCGAAACCAACCCGCCCCTCTTGCGCATGAGATCCGGAGGCGAACCATCGGGCAGCCGCCGGCTCGGGCGCGAGGCCCCTCGGACGGAGGCGGGTGAGACGGCGTCTCTCCCGGAGCAGGAACTCGTCGGAATTCTCTCCGCGGTCGAGGAGACGGCGTACACATGGGATCTCGGCAGCGATCGCATCGAGTGGGCCGCTAACGCGCCTGAGGTTCTCGGCGTCCGCTCGTCCCAGCTCATCGGCACCGGCGCCGACTTCCAGTTTCTCATTGGCCCGGAGCACCATCAGCGCCGCGCCGACGCCCTGTTGCGCCCCCCTGGCGTGACCGGCGAAACGAGCATCCAGTTTCGCGTGCAGTATCGTTTCACGCCCGGCGGACGCAGCAGTACCGGCTCGCTCTGGCTCGAAGATCATGGCCAATGCACGCTTGACGCCGACGGGCGGCCGCACACCGTTCGGGGTGTGATCCGCGTCATCAATGATCGCTACTGGGAGGAGCAGCGCCTTCTCCATCGCTCGGACCATGACGAGCTGAGCGGGCAGCTCAATCGCATTCGCCTGACCGAGGCCCTGGGCGCGATCCTTGCCCGGGCTGAGCGCACCCGGCGGACCGCCGCCTTCCTCATGGTGGCCGTCGACAACATGGCGACCATCAACGACAGCTTCGGCTTCGAGGTCGGTGACGAAGTTCTCGCGGCCGTGGCCCAGATCATTCGGGCGCACATGCGCGTCGGCGACGCCGTCGGTCGCTATTCGTCCAACAAGTTCGGTATCATCCTCAACGACTGCGGTCCCGGTGCGATGCGCATCGCGGCCGAGCGGATCGTCAAGATCGTTCGGGAGACGACGATCCGCACCGCAGCCTGCCAGCTCTCGGCGACGATTTCCATCGGCGGCGTGCTCATTCCCGATCAGGCATCGACTGTGCCGCAAGCGTTGGGGCATGCGCTCCAAGCCCTCGATAAGGCCAAGAGCCGCCGTCATGAGGGATTCGCCGCCTACGAGCCGTGCACCAGCACCAGCGAGGCGCGCCAGCGCAATATCACCATCGCCGACGAGGTCATCTCGGCGCTTGAGCAGAACCGGATGCTGCTCGCGCTCCAGCCCATCGTCAACACGCGCACGCGCAAGCCCGCGTTCTACGAATGCCTCCTCAGGATGCAGCGGCCGGATGGCAGCATCATCTCGGCGGGCGAGTTCATCCCCCTTGCCGAGCAGCTCGGCCTCTCGCGCTTCATCGATCGCCGGGTGCTGGAGCTCGCCGTCGACTTCGCCCACGCACACCCGACCATACATCTGTCGATCAACGTTTCGGGCTACACGTCGAGCGATCATGAGTGGCTGGTGGCGCTGCATCGGCTCACGGGAGGCCGCCGGGAGATCACCGAGCGCCTTACGATCGAAATCACCGAGACGGCGGCGTCGAACGATTCAACGACTCGCCTTGACCAGATCACCCGCCTGCGCCTTAAAGGTTTCTCGTTGTCCATTGACGACTTTGGCACCGGTTATTCCTCGCTTCTCCGTCTTATTCAAATGCCTTTCAGCGAACTCAAGATAGATAAGTATTTCGTCATGGAAAGCC
>CAUJKI010000524.1 GCA_963205015.1 Pseudomonadota bacterium | reverse complement strand
TCATGGGCGCCCGCGCCGGCACGCCGCTCGCCGATATCGAGCAGCGCCTCGCCGACAAGGGTCAGATGCTCGCCTTCGAGCCGATCGATCTCGGCCCGGTGCTCGGCGGACCAGCGGGCCGTGGCACGATCGGCGCGGTCTTCGCGACGAATCTGTCGGGGAGCCGCCGCGTCATGGCTGGGGGCGCGCGCGATCACCTGCTCGGCATCGAGGCGATTACCGGCGCGGGACAGGCTTTTCGCGGTGGCGGGCGCGTCATGAAGAACGTGACGGGCTATGATCTCTGCCGTGCGGTGTGTGGAAGCTGGGGCACGCTCGCCGTCATGACGAGCGTCACCTTCAAGGTACTGCCGCGCCCCGAGAGGACGGGCACGCTCATTCTCCTCGGTCTCGATGATACGTCCGCCATCGAGGCGCTCTGCGCCGCGCTCGGCACACCCTTCGAGGTGTCAGGGGCGATCCATCTTCAGGCGCCACTCGCGGCGCGGCTCCGCCATGCCGGGCTCGCCGCCGCGCAGAAGTCCGTCACCGCCGTGCGTATCGAGACCTTCGAGAGCTCGCTGCGTTACCGTCTCGACCGTCTCAAGGATGCTCTGCGGGCGTATGGCGAGATCCACGAGCTCGACGATGCCGGTGCGCTTTCCTTCTGGCAGGAGCTTCGCCAGCTCTCGGTTCTCCAGGGCAGCGCGGCGCCGCTCTGGCGGCTTTCGACCGCGCCGCGATCGGGACCTGCCGTAGTTGCGGCCATCGCGCGCTATATGGAGTGCCGCGCCTTCTACGACTGGTCGGGTGGGCTCGTCTGGGCCGAAGTGCTCGACACGGCCGATGCCGGCTCAGCCGACATCCGCCGCGTGATTGCGAGCCACGGCGGCCATGCGACGCTGATCCGCGCGGCACCGGCCGTGCGCGCTGGGATCGACGTCTTCCAGCCGCTCGAGCCCGAGCTCGATGCGATCACGCGCGGCATCAAGGCCGTCTTCGATCCAGCCGACGTCCTCAATCGCGGGCGTTTGCTCGCCAACTTCTAGACGCTAGAGACCGGTCTCGATGCAAACCAACTTCACGCCCGAGCAGCTTCAGGACCCGCGTATCGCGGAAGCCGACAGCATCCTCAAGCGCTGCGTGCACTGCGGCCTCTGCACCGCGACGTGCTCGACCTACGTGATGCTCGGCGACGAGCGGGACTCTCCGCGCGGGCGCATCTATCTCATGAAGGATATGTTCGAGCGCGATCGCGATGCGAGCCCCGAGGTCCAGTTCCACGTCGACCGCTGTCTTTCCTGTCTCTCGTGCATGACGACATGCCCCGGCGGCGTCGACTACATGCATCTGGTCGACCTCGCCCGCGCACACATCGAGGAAACAGGCAAGCGCACGGCGAAAGAGCGTTTCGTGCGCGCGCTTCTCGCGCGCCTGATCCCCTATCCCGAGCGCTTCCGCAAGGCGCTCGCACTGGCGCCGCTGGGACGCCCGTTCGCTGGCCTCATGAAGCGCGCCGGATTTCCGGAGTTTGCCGCCATGCTGGCGCTGGCGCCGCGCGAGCGCCTGCCGGACGCGCGCTTTTCCGGTCCCGGCACCGCCGTCACGAGCGACAAGCGCATGAAGCGCGTGCTGCTGCTGGCTGGTTGCGCACAGCAGGTTCTGCGCCCCGAGATCAATGACGCGACGATCCGCCTGCTCGCGAGGAACGGTGTCGATGTCGTCGTGCCGGCGGGCGCCGGCTGCTGCGGTGCGCTCGTCCATCACATGGGCCGCGAGGCGGAGGCCATCGCGCAGGCCAAGCAGAACGTCGATGCATGGTGGAAGGTGTTCGAGCGCGAGCCCGTCGATGCCATCATCATCAATGCCTCGGGCTGCGGGACCACAGTCAAGGACTACGGCCATCTCCTGCGCCATGAGCCGGGCTATGCGGAGAAGGCAGCCGAGCTCGCCGCGCTCGCAGTGGACATCACCGAGTTCCTGACCCGCTTCGATCTCGGTGCGCCGCACCGCTGGTCGAGCCTGCGCGTCGCCTATCACTCGGCGTGCTCGATGCAGCACGGCCTGCGCATCACGAGCGAACCGAAGTCGCTCCTGCGCATGGCTGGCTTCACGGTTCTGGAGCCGCCGGAGGGGCACATTTGCTGCGGTTCGGCGGGCGTCTACAATATTCTGCAGCCCGAGCTTGCCGGTGAGCTGCGCGCGCGCAAAGTCGCCAATATCGAGAGCGTGCGACCGGATCTGGTCGCGGCGGGTAATCTCGGGTGCATCACCCAGATCGGCCTCGGTACGCACCTGCCGATGGTCCACACCGTCGAGCTGCTCGACTGGGCCTATGGCGGGCCGGTGCCCCGTGGGCTCGAGAGCTTCAAGGGTTTCGTGTCGGACGTGCCGGGACACGTGGCGGCTTGATTTTTTCTTGCCGCGGGCTGCTGGGAAGAGGTGCTTCGCAACCATGCCGTGGTGCTATGCCCGCGGCGGCCATGCCGGAAGGTCAGCGGCAATAGCAACAGCATCCCCTCTCCCCGCTCTTCGCGGGGAGAGGGTTAGGGTGAGGGGCGGCGGCATACGCCGACGCTTCAACAAGCTCCCGCCCCTCATGTCGTGCTGAAAGCACGCCAGAGGCGTGGCCTTCTCCCCGTAAGGACGGGGAGAAGGGACTCCATTAGTTCTTGCTCTTGTCGACCAGTGCGCCGGCCTTGATCCAGGGCATCA
This sequence comes from Pseudomonadota bacterium, assembly GCA_963205015.1. Lineage (GTDB taxonomy): Bacteria > Pseudomonadota > Alphaproteobacteria > Rhizobiales > Hyphomicrobiaceae. Next base: position 10,353 of record CAUJKI010000524.1, on the reverse strand, counting down.
TCGCACGCAGCTTGGCGCCGACTTCCTCGATCTGGTGCGCGTCGTTGTTGCGGCGGATTGCCTTGAACTTCGCCTGGCCGGCGCGGCACTCGCGCATCCACTCCGAGGTGAACGTGCCCGACTGGATGTCGGCGAGCACCTTCTTCATCTCGGCGCGCGTCTCGTCGGTGATGATGCGCTTGCCGGACATGTACTCGCCGAACTCGGCGGTGTTCGAGATCGAGTAGTTCATGTTGGCGATGCCGCCCTCGTAGATGAGGTCGACGATCAGCTTCACCTCGTGCAGGCACTCGAAGTAGGCCATCTCCGGCGCGTAGCCCGCCTCGACGAGCGTCTCGAAGCCGGCGCGGATCAGCTCGACGAGGCCGCCGCAGAGCACGACCTGCTCGCCGAAGAGGTCGGTCTCGCACTCCTCCTTGAAGGTCGTCTCGATGATGCCGGCCTTGCCGCCGCCGATCGCCGAGGCATAGGATAGGAAGAGGTCATGGGCGTTGCCGCTGCGGTCCTTGTCGATGGCGAGGAGGCAGGGCACGCCGCCGCCGCGCAGGTACTCGGAGCGCACGGTATGGCCGGGGCCCTTGGGCGCGACCATGCCGACGTCGATATCGTCGCGGGCCTCGATCAGGTTGAAGTGCACGTTGAGGCCGTGCGCGAACATGATCGCGGCCCCTTCCTTCATGTTGGCGTGCAGGTGGTCGCGATAGATGTCGGACTGCAGCTCGTCGGGCGTGAGCATCATGATGACGTCGGCCCACTTGGCGGCGTCGGCGACCTCCATCACCTTGATCTTCTCGGCCTCGGCCTTCTTGGCGCTCGCCGAGCCCTTGCGCAGGCCCACGGCCACGTTCTTGACGCCGGAGTCGCGGAGGTTGAGCGTGTGGGCATGGCCCTGGCTGCCGTAGCCGATGATGGCGACCTTCTTGCTCTTGATCAGGTTTATGTCGGCATCACGATCGTAATAGACGCGCATGGGTGTTTCCCCTCGTCGAGACTGGGCTTTCGGGTTCGGTTCGAATGATGGAATTCGATGGCCCGAACGCCTAGCGGCTAAAGCGGCCCGGTTGCAAGCGAAAAGGCACCATCGGGTGCGCGGCACGGGCCCGCACGCTCGTATTTACCAGAAAGACCGCGATCCGTACGCGGCTTGTTGGTCGCTCAGCGCTTGACGAAGTACCCGACGACCGCCCCGAGCAGGGGCCACCACAGGATCTCGACCCGCGGCACGATCTGCGCGACGGCCTGGGTGATCGGCGGGATGAAGGTCAGGGCCGCGAGGATGAGCGCGAGCAGGAGGGACACGGTGAGCGTCCCGGCGCCGGGTGTGCGCACCCCCTTGAGGACGATCGAGCCGATGAACCCGATCACGAAGACGATGACCGCAAAAATGAGCGCCCAGACGAAGATCTCGACGTTGTAGCCGCCGAATTGCGGGATGGCCGGCAGAAAGCGTTTGAGTTGCGGGGCGAGCGTCCAGGCCCCTGCGATCTGGAGAATGATGAGGATGACATATCCCAGCATGTGCTGTCCCCCTGAATAGGGTCGCCCGGCCCGGCTGCCGCCGCTCGGCGCCTCGGGCAGACCTTCGTTCGAGCCGCCTTCCTAGCAGCCTCCGGCGGAGGGCGCGAGTGGGCGAAGACGATCCATAGGGAGGTGTGGCGGCAGAGGCTCGTTTCGACTGCGCGACCATCTGTTGGGGGCGAAAAAAGCAGAAAGGCTGGAGCAAGCGGCTGCTCCAGCCTTTCCGTCGGGTGTGTGGATACGGACATGAAAGCAGAGGAACGGTGCTCAGTCGCTCGACCGCCTGGAAGTCCGACGCCATCCTGGGACGCAGCACAGTTTGCACACTACGGCCGCCGGCTCTTGAGACCTTCGCTCACGAGCCCGGGCCACGGACCCGAGCGGCCCTTGGCCGCTCGACGTCCTGCAGCGTTGTCGGGCATGCACAGCAACATGACCCGGCTCGCCGGTCGCTTGGACAGCGGGGAGCCGGGCGCGATGGCGCACATGCCGCTACGCGACGCGCAATGCAGGCCGCCACATTGTAGTGACCACCCCTAGGAATTGCGCGACGGTAGAATCACACGCAGCACTACTTGTTCATAATCCGCGTGCGCGCGCCTTGTCACGGGCCCTGTGTACGGAGCGGGCGGGAAAACCTCAGCGTCCACTGCGGTTGAGCCGGTCGCGAAGGTTTCTGAGGGCATTCGAGCCCTGAGCCTGGGACTGTGCCGGCGGGGGTGGGGCGCCGGTGGACGCCATCTGGCCGTAGCCCGCGGGCTCGGGAATACGCGGCCGGTGGATCGTGCTTTCCGCTGCCGATGGTGTCGTCGGGTAGCGGCGGGTCGCGGGATCCACTGGCGCCGGCGCGCGCGGCGCGGGGGCCGGATCGGTGGAATTCGTGAGTCCCATGGCGTCGGCGAAAAGGGCGGTCTGGCTCGTCTCTGTCGCGGCCGAGCCGCTGACCGAGAGACGCCACTTCTCCACGATCTGCTCGAGGAAGCCCGTATCGGTGCTCGGTTTCTGCCACATGGTCGTGAACATTGCCGAGGAGCTTCTCGGCATCGCGTGCTTCGGCAGGTCGTCGAAGCGGATGCGGACCGGCAGCGTCACGCCATCGCCGAAGGCGATCGCCTCGCGCTGGCCGAGCGCCGACAGAAACTCGAGGAGGCCCGAGCCAGTATCCGAGATCGCCGACTTGACGATCTCCTGATCGCGGTCGTTGGACATGCGCAGCGCGAAGACGGTGTTGCACTGCGAAAGGATTGTCGGGTCGATCTCGGCCGGGCGCTGGGTCACGATCGCGAGCGAAGCGCCATACTTGCGACCTTCCTTGGCGATCTTGGCGATCGCACGCTTGCACGGCTCGAAGCCGAGGGCGGGATTGGCCGGTACGTAGCGGTGGGCTTCTTCGCAAACGATCGTCACCGGCACCTTGCCCTCGCCCCAGAGCGCGAAGTCGAAGGTCATGCGGCACAGCACCGAGACGACGACGTTCACGATTTCGGTCGGCAGGCCCGTGAGCTCGAGGATGGTGATCGGCTTGCCCTCGACCGGAACGCGGAAGATGCGGCCGAGGATCTGCGCCATGCCGTCGTAGACGGTCAGCGAACCGAACATGAACGCGTACCGCGGGTCGAGCGATAGTGTCTCGATGCGCGTCTTGAGATTGCGGTAGGGGGCGATATCGCGCTTGTTCTCGAGCTTGCCCATGCGTTCGTCGATGAGCGAGGTGAGATCGGATAGGCGGTAAGGAACGGGAGTGTCGACCGTGAAGCGCCCGACGTCGGCGCGCGTGCGCACACCGTGCGCTTCCTTGCTGCGTCCGGCGCTGTAGCGGCCCTTGGCGACTGGAATGAGCTCCTGGAGGATTTCCACCTCCTGCTTCCTCTCGGAGGGATCACCGATCAGCACCTCGATGAGTTCCTCGAACGTGAGAAGCCAGAAGGGGAGCTGCATGTTGCGCGGCGAGATGACCTCGCCCCACTCGGGGAAGGCGGTCGCGTACTCGTTGTGCGGATCGAGCAGCACGATGTGCGCCTGCGGGTTTTTCTCGAGAATGGAGCGCAGCAGCAGTGCGGTCGTGCACGACTTGCCGGTGCCCGTGGTGCCGAGCACCGCGAAGTGCTTGCCGAGAAGATCGTCTACCCGAACCATGGCCGGAATGGTGTTGTCCTGACGGAGGCAGCCGACGCGGACCGAGCGTTCCATATCGCCGCAGAAGGCGTGATGCAGCTCCATCTTCGAAGCGACGCGTACGCGATCGCCGAGGCCGGGATAGATGGTGACGCCGCGGTTGAAATAGCCGGCGGCGCCGTCGTCGCCGCGCCTCAGCTCGCCGACGAGGCCGAGCTCCGCAATCCAGATCTCGCTGTCGCTGTCGCGCTGCGCCGGTACCGGCACGCTGAGCGCGGAAATGATCGCGAGGACGACCGTTTCGGTGGTCTCGATCGCGAGCAGTGTGCCCATGTCCGGGCGCGTGGTCGTTTCGCGTGTCGCCAGGCGGCCGTCGTTGTCGAGAAGGACGATCGCCTTGGCACCCGTCACCGAGACGATGCGGCCGATGGAGGCGTCCGCAGCCGGTGCGGTCTGTTCGGTGGTGGGGGACATCAGCGCCATCGGATTTGCCTCGGATCGTGCAGAGCTGTTGATTGGATCTCGCTACGGTCGTGTCCGCGTCAGTAACTCGAGAGATCGAGTGCGTTGGTTGGGAGCCTCACCGTCACCTCGGTTCCCTGTCCCTTCGTGCTTCGGATCTCGATCGTGCCGCCATGAAGATCGACGAGTGCCTTCGCGATCGGCAGGCCGAGGCCGGATCCCTCGCGCCAGCGCGTGCGGCTCGCATCGGCCTGGCCGAACGGTGCGAGAGCAACGCGGATCTCCTCCTCGCTCATCCCGACGCCCGTATCGCGGATCGTGACCACGATGTCGCTGTTGGGTGCGTTCGCCGCCTCGATCGCGACGGTGCCGCCGGGGGGCGTGAACTTGATCGCGTTCCCGACGAGGTTGGTGAAGGTCTGGCGGAGCTTCTGCTCGTCGCCCTGGATGATCGGCAGATTGGAGGCGATGTTGCAGACGAGGTTCAACCCATGATCGCTGATTGACTTGCCGAAGTTCGCCAGGCAGTCGTCGAGCGCATCGGCAACCTGGACGTCCGACGGGTCGAGCATGAAGCTGCCGCTGTGCAGCTTGGAGATATCGAGGATGTTGTTGATCACGGTGAGCAGGTGCGTAGCTGCATCCTGGACGAGGCGCGCATACTCGACGATGTCGTCGTCGGAGAGCTTGCGGTGCTCGTGCTCCGTAAGCAGCTTCGAGAACCCGAGCACGGAGTTGAGCGGCGTGCGCAGCTCATGGCTCATGTTCGCGATGAATTCGGACTTGATCTTGTTGGCGAGCTGGGCTTCGAGCTTGGCCGTCCGCTCGGCCTCACGGGTGCGCTGACGCAGCACCGCCTCGCTGAGGCTGATAGCGTACGATCCCATCAGGGAGCTGCCCTGACCTGCTCCGATAACCGCGTTCAACATCGCGGACACGCCCTTTCACCCATGAACGAATGCGTCGACAATAGGGGCTAGAGCATAAGCATCGGTTAATCCGCGACGCTCCGCATACGGTAAGGGTCGATGGCTCGTGCCGGCACACTATATGTGCTAAGTAATCAGGCAGATCGGGTGCAGGGCTCACGGCCGCGCCCGTACAACATGAAGTCCGCCGTATGCGGGCTCAGGAACTGAAATGCCCACCGACCGAGCCCAGCGCACGCCCTCAGGTGACCTGATCGACCCGTTTGGGCGGCACGTCAGCTACCTCCGCGTGTCCGTGACCGATCGTTGCGACTTCCGGTGTGTGTACTGCATGTCCGAGCACATGACGTTCCTGCCGAAGCGTGACCTGCTCACGCTCGAGGAGCTCGACCGGCTGTGCTCGGCCTTCGTCGACCGCGGCGTGCGCAAGCTCCGCATTACGGGCGGCGAGCCGCTCGTGCGCAAGAATATCCTGTGGCTGTTCGAGAGGTTGGCGCGGCATCTCGGGAGCGGAGCCCTCGAGGAGCTGACGCTGACCACCAACGGCAGCCAGCTTCCGAAATATGCCCAGGCGCTCGCCGATTTCGGCGTCCGGCGCGTCAACGTCTCGCTCGACACGCTCGATCCCGAGACTTTCCGGAGGATCACGCGCTGGGGGGATTTCGCCAACGTCATGCAGGGGATCGAGGCAGCGGAGCGGGCCGGGCTCAACGTCAAGATCAATGCCGTGGCGCTCAAGGGGGTCAACGAGCACGAGATCGCCGACCTCGTCCGCTTTGCCCATGGTCGCGGTGCCGACCTCACCCTGATCGAGACCATGCCGCTCGGCGACATCGACGGCGATCGCACCGACCAGTATCTCCCGCTCTCGATCGTGCGGGCTCGGTTGATGGATACCTTCACACTCAGGGACATTCCCTACCGGACGGGCGGTCCGGCCCGCTATGTCGAGGTTGAGGAGACCGGCGGACGCCTCGGCTTCATCACGCCCATGACCCACAATTTCTGCGAGAGCTGCAACCGGGTGCGCCTCACCTGCACGGGGACGCTCTATATGTGCCTCGGGCAGGAGGACGCGGCGGATCTCAGGTCGCCGCTCAGGGCGTCTGCAGATGACGCACTCCTCCAGATGGCGATCGATGAGGCCATCTCGCGCAAACCCAAAGGCCATGACTTCGTGATCGACCGGCGCAGCAAACGGCCTGCCGTCCAGCGCCACATGAGCGTGACCGGAGGCTAGGCCAGTTCGTGCCTTCGGCACGAGAGGGGCTGCCGCCGTTCACCCCCGCTCGGGGACCACCCGAACTCCCGCTTTTTTGGACATTGAGTGGTGAGTTGGGTTAGGGCGGCACGAGACAAGGAATGCGGCTGGGGGAGGCCGAGGGGGTGAGCGAGTCCGAAGGGCGTGGAGCGCGTCCGGCAGCGGACGACGGTGGGAAAGTGGCTGCGGCAGCCAACATCAGGGCCATTGTGGCGATATCGCTCGCCATGGCCTCGTTTGCCTGCGGCGACACGCTTATGAAGCTCGCGTCGGCGAGCCTGCCGACGAGCGAACTTCTTTTCATCCGCGGGATCATCATCTTTGTGGTGTCGCTGATCGTGGCGTTCCCCACCGGCGCGCTCAGGGAACTCCGCCACGTCTTCGAGCGCGCCATGGCCGGGCGGATCGTCGGCGATGTCGGTGGCGGCTGGTTCTTTCAAAGCGCGCTTGCCCGCTTGCCCTACGCGGATCTCACCGCGATCTGCCAGTTGAGCCCGATGATGCTGACGGCCGCCTCCGCCATCTTCCTTGGCGAGCGCGTGGGCTGGCGGCGCTGGACCGCCACAGCCGTGGGACTCCTTGGCGTCCTGATCATCGTCCGGCCAGGCAGCTCCACGTTCAGCTGGTGGGCGCTGGTGGGGATCGCATCGGTGCTCTGCACGACAGTGCGTGATCTATCGACGCGGGGCATCAACCGCCGTGTGCCGGCAATCCTGATCATGGCGCTGTCCGCCGGCGGCGTGACGCTTGCGGCCGTGGCTGTGGCGCCTTTCTCTAACTGGCAATGGCCGGAGCAGACCCTGATGCTCGAGCTCAGCGGTGCGGCGATGTTCAGCCTGCTTGGACAACTCGGCATCATCATAGCCATGCGTACGGGCGAGGTGTCGGCGGTCGTGCCTTTCCGCTATACGATCATCCTGTTCTCGATCGTCTCGAGCGTGGTCGTGTTCGGGCACTTTCCCGATGCCCTGACCTTGCTCGGGATCGCGATCGTTACCCTGGCCGGCCTTTACACCTTCTATCGGGAGCAGAAACTTCGCCGGCTGGCGGCGCGGAAGTCCTGACGGCAGCGATGACGTGAAAAATCCGGACGCGGGCGATCCGGAAATATGAGAGGCCGGCCTCAGAGCCGGCGAGGGAGGATGCTGAGGTGGCGAGCAGTCCATCGGAGGGGAGCATTCGTGCGCCTGCTGTCGCGCACACGCCGCCGCGCAACAACCTGCTGGCGATCGCCGCGGTCATCGGTGCAGGCTTCTGTCTCATCTGCTCGGATGCGTGCCTGAGGGTCGCCTCTTCCGAGTTGCCGCTCGGCCAGGTCGTCGCGGGGCGCAGCGTCGTCGGTTGCGCATTGCTCGCCTTCGCAGCATGGACGCAGTCGGCGCTCCATTGGCATCCTGCCATTCTGTCGCCCGCTTTCGGTCTGCGCGTCATCGGCGAAATCGGTGCGGCGCTCTTCTTCATCGCGGCCATCCTGCGTATGCCCTTCGCTAACGCCGCCGCGATCCTCCAGTTCATTCCGCTCGTCACCACCGTGGTGGCCGCGTGGCTCTTTGCGGAGCGCGTCGGCTGGCAACGCTGGTGCGCCGGCGCCGTCGGTCTCGTCGGCGTGCTGCTGGTCCTGCAGCCCGGGACGAGCGGCTTCACGTGGTGGTCGCTGCTCGCAGTGGCGGCCATGCTCTGCATGTCGCTGCGCGATCTCGCGACGACGCGCCTCGACCGCAGCGTTCCGACGCTGCTGGTCGGCACGGTCTCGGCGGCCGGCGTGGCAGCAGGAGGCGCGGCGCTCATGCCGTTTGCGCCGTGGTCGTGGCCATCGGGCGAGGCGGTGCTGCTCGTCGCGGCGAGCGGCGTGTTCGTCGCCGGCGGCTTCTATGGCATGGTGCAGGCCATGCGCATCGGCGAGATCTCGGCGGTAGCGCCTTTCCGCTATGGCACCATGCTGTGGGCGCTGCTTATCGGCATTGTGGTCTGGAGCGAGATGCCGAACCTGCTCGCGGTCGCGGGTATTCTCATCGTGGTCGCGGCGGGCCTCGCCATGTTCGCGCACGAGCGCCGGCTTACGCAGGCGCGGCTCGCGCAGGCACGGACGCCGTCATGAGTGCGCATGGCGATCACGCGTCGTCGAACCTGCGCGCCATCGGGGCCATGCTCGTCGGCCAGGCGAGCTTCACGTTCAACGACGCGCTGATCAAGCTCGCAGCGGCCGGTCTCCCCGGCGGGCAGGCGATCTTCATGCGCGGCGTGATGGCGATCCTGGTCTCGCTTTCGGTTTGTATCGCGCTCGGCACTTGCAACTTCACGTCCCTGCGCGGTACGTGGCGCATCCTGACCCTCCGCAATATCGGCGAGATCGGCTCGACGTTCTTCTTCCTGTTCGCGCTCTTTCACATGCCCATCGCGACGGCAACGGCGATCCTGCAGCTGACACCTCTCGCAATCACGGCCGGCGCCGCGCTGTTTCTCGCCGAACCGGTCGGCTGGCGGCGTTGGCTCGCGGCTTTCGTCGGCTTTATCGGAGTGATGATCGTCATTCGTCCCGGCAGCGATGCCTTCAATGCGTGGTCGCTCCTGGCTCTTGCCGCCGTTGCCTTCTCCGTGCTGCGCGATCTCTCGACGCGGCGCATCGGTTTCCAGGTTCCAGCGATCCTGCTGGTGACCATTTCGGCCTTCACCGTAACGGGCGCAGCGCTGGGCTTCGCACTCGTCGAGACCTGGGTCATGCCGACGCCGCGAGGTCTCTTGCTGCTGCTCTGCTCGGCCATCTTCCTGCTGAGCGGTTATTACTTCATGGTGCACGCCATGCGGCACGGCGAAGTAGCCGTCGTCTCGCCATTCCGCTACTCGGTGATCATCTGGGCGGTGCTGGCCGGTATCCTCGTCTGGGGGGAGTGGCCCGATGCTCCGGCCCTCATCGGCACGGCCGTCGTCGTGGCCGCTGGCCTCTACACGTTCATGCGCGAGCGCAAGATCAAAGCGCTCACGGCACGGAAAGGTGCGAGAACATGAAGCACGACACGGAACGCGATGGTCCTCTTGCCGGCCTCAAGGTGATCGACTGCGCGACGGTGTTCGCGGGGCCGCTGACGGCCATGGTGCTTGCGGATTTCGGCGCCGATGTCGTGAAGATCGAGCACCCCGACGGCGATGCCCTGCGCAAGATGGGGCAGGCGAAGGACGGCCACGGCCTGTGGTTCAAGATCACGGGGCGCAACAAGCGCTGCATCGTGCTGGACCTGCATGAGGACGACGGCAAAGCAGCCTTCCTTACCATGGTCAAGGATGCGGACGTGCTCATCGAGAACTTCCGCACGGGCACGCTCGAGCGCTGGGGCCTTGGCTGGGATGTGCTCTCGGCGCTCAATCCGCGCCTCGTCATGCTGCGTGTTACCGGCTTCGGCCAGACGGGGCCCTATCGTCATCGCGCAGGCTTCGGCACGATCGCGGAGGCCTTCTCCGGCTTCGCTCACATCACGGGCGAGGCGGGCGGTCCGCCGACGCTGCCGCCGTTCGGTCTCGCCGATGGCGTCGCCGCCTATCACGGCGCCTTCGCCGTCATGTTCGCGATCTACGAGCGCGATGTGCAGGGGAGTGGCAAGGGGCAGGCGATCGACCTCTCGCTCTACGAGCCGCTCTTCTCGCTGCTCGGCGGCCAGACCTCCACGTACGACCAGCTCGGGATCATCCAGAACCGCTCCGGCAATCGCTCGGCGAACAATGCCCCGCGCAATGCCTATGTGACCAAGGATGGGCGCTGGGTTTCGCTCTCGGCGGCAGCACCCAGCATCACGCGCCGCGTGCTCGAACTGACGGGCGGTCCAGGGACGGCCGATGACCCGCGCTTTCGCACGAACGCCGATCGCGTGTGCCACGTCGAGGAGGTGGACGCTATTGTCGGAGGCTGGATCGCGCGGCACACGCTGACAGAGGTGCTCGACGCCTTCGAGAAGGCGGAGGCGGCCATCGGCCCCGTCTACGACATCGCGCAGATCTGCGAGGATCCGCAGTACCTCGCGCGCGAAAGCATCACGACCGTCCAGGATGCCGATCTCGGGGCGCTGAGGATGCAGA
>CAUJKI010000523.1 GCA_963205015.1 Pseudomonadota bacterium | reverse complement strand
CGCTCGCGGCATCCGACGTGAGGCTCATGCGCGCGCGCAGCCCGTACTTGAGCGCGTTCTGGAGGAGATTCGTGAAGGCGCGCTTCAGCGCAAAATGCCGACCCTGAACGACGAGACTGTGCGTGCCGGAGTAGGTGACGTCCTCGGCCATGTTGGCGCCACGGTTGACGCCGCTCAGCACGAGGTCCGGCCCACCGTCGCGCATGACGTGGCGCGTGCCCATGATGACGCTGTCGGTCGGCGTGCCGCGTACGGCATAGACGCGCGGGCTCACCTCGCGCATGCGCAACGGCTCGTTGAGCGAGAGCGAATGTCCGGTGCCCGACTGGTTGCTCTCGGGCGCGAATACCCAGATCTCGCCGCCTTCGCCCGCGACCGCTTCGGCAATCTGGCGCAGCGCGTGCAGGCCGGGCGCGTCGATGCCGTCGTCGTTGGTCACGAGGATGCGCATGGGGCGTACGTGCTCCGTGTCGTTTGGGGGAATGACTTTCCACGATAGAGGCCGGCGGTGACAATGGCGAGACCCTGCGCGCGGGCCGAGGGTCGCATGCGGCCGCGATCACCCGGATCGTCTATGTGGAGCCCGGATCATCGGACGGCACCGCACGGCGTCGATTCGCAGCGAGTGGAAAAATTCCGGCGAGTCAGCTAGATTCGGCGCAAATCCAGGATGGAGAGATCGCCATGATCGACAGAACGATTTTGGTGGCGGCCGGAAAGAAGGCCATGGTTCCCCGGCTGTTGAAGCGGGCGCTCCAGATCGCCACCACCGTTTTGCTGACGGCCACCGTGTTGCTCATCGTCATCGTCGGCAACGGCTTCCTGGTCGGGAAGGCGCCGAGCTTCAAGAGTGGCTGGAACCTCTGGCTGTCCTTCATCCAGCGCCCGGACATCCTCTCGACGATGTTCCTGACGGCAGGCGTTGCCGTGGCGTTCGTCTACTGGCAGCGCAATCAGGAGCGCAAGGCGGGGGCGGCGGGCCGGTCCTGAGGGCGCAGGCGCACGCTATTTCGTATTTGTGAGCTTCTGGCGCGCCAGCGGATGGTGCTCGTAGACGATTTTCTTCAGCCGCTCCTCGAGCACGTGCGTGTAGATCTGCGTCGTTGAAATATCGGCGTGGCCCAGAAGCTGCTGGACAGCGCGTAGATCGGCGCCGCGATCGAGCAGGTGGCTCGCGAAGGCATGGCGCAGCACGTGCGGGCTGACACGCTCGGGGTCCAGGCCGGCCTCGCCTGCCAGCTCCTTCAACTCGACGCCAAGATGCTGGCGCGTGACGTGCCCCTCGGCGCTGCGTGCAGGAAAGAGCCACTTCGCGGGCCGCAGCGTCGGTGACGTGTTTTCGGGAGCGGCGAGCGCGGTGAGATAGCGGTCGAGCGCCATGCGCGCTTCGTTGTTCAGTGGCACGAGACGTTGCTTGCTGCCCTTGCCGGTGATCGTAAGCACGCGCGGATCGCCCGCGAGCACCTGACGCGGCAGCGCGACCAGCTCGGACACGCGCATACCTGAGGCGTACAGTACCTCCAGCATGGCGTGGAGGCGTAGCGCGCGGAAGCGTTCGCGGCCCGTGGTCGTCTCGGTGCGCTGCCGCGCAGTTTCGAGCAGGCGCTCGACCTCGGCGATGGAGAGCGTCTTCGGGAGCGCGCGGGCGAGCTTCGGGCCACTCAGGCCGGCGGCCGGATCCTCGTCGACCATGCCCTCGATCATGAGGAAGCGATAGAGCTGGCGCACGGCCGAGATTTTGCGCGCTCGCGTGGCCGTCGCGAAGCCCGCGTGCGCGAGGTGATTGACGTATGCGGTGAGGTCACCGGGTGTCGCATCCTCGATCGGGCGGCCGAGGTCATCTAGGAACTGCGCCAGGTCCTCGAGGTCGCGCGCGTAGGCATCGAGCGTATTGCGGGCGGCGCCCTTTTCGGCCGCCTGCATCTCGAGGAAGGTGCGGATATGGGTCCGGCTGGCGGGATCCGGCTGGTTCATGCAACCGATTATCCCGCGATTCGGCTAACCTAAGCCAGATCGCGGCCCTTCTTGACGAGATCGATCACCTTGACGACGGCGGCGTCCATGCCGATGGTCTCCTTGGCACCGCCCTTGCGGGTCTTGATCTCGGCCTCGCCAGCCTTCACGCCCTTGGGCCCGATCACGATCTGATAGGGAAGCCCGATCACGTCCATGGTCGCGAATTTGCCACCGGCGCGCTCGTCCGTGTCGTCGTAGAGCACGTCAATGCCGGCGTTGGTCAGCTTCTCGTACACCGCACCCGCTGCCGCATCCGTGTCCTTGTCGCCCGACTTGAGGTTGATCAGTCCGACCTCGAACGGCGCCACCGGTACCGGCCACACGCAGCCGGCATCGTCGTGGCTTGCCTCGATGATCGCGCCAACCAGACGCGACACGCCGACACCGTAGGAGCCCATGTGCACGGCGACGAGCTTGCCGTCCGGACCCTGCACCTTGCAGCCCATCGGCTCGGAGTACTTCGTGCCGAAATAGAAGATGTGGCCGACCTCGATGCCGCGCGCCGAGACCTGCTTATCCGCGGGCACCTCGGCAGCGAACTTCGCCGCATCGTGCTTCTCGTCCGTCGCGGCGTACTGCGAGGTCCATTGCTTGATGATCGGCGAAAGATCGCCATCGAAATCGACGTCCTTGCCCGGCACCGGCGTCTCGATCAGGTCGCTGTGGCAGTAGACTTGGCTCTCGCCGGTGTCGGCGAGGATGATGAACTCGTGACTGAGGTCGCCGCCGATCGGGCCGGTGTCGGCGGCCATCGGGATCGACTTCAGACCGAGCCGTGCGAACGTGCGCAGGTAGGCAACGAACATGCGGTTGTAGGCGTGGCGCGCGGCCTCTGCACTCAGATCGAAGGAATAGGCATCCTTCATGAGGAACTCGCGGCCGCGCATGACACCGAAGCGCGGGCGCACCTCGTCCCGGAACTTCCACTGGATGTGATAGAGATTTCTCGGCAGGTCCTTGTAGGACTTCACGCTGTCGCGGAAGATCTCGGTGATCTGCTCCTCGTTGGTCGGTCCGTAGAGCATGTCGCGCTCATGCCGGTCCTTGATGCGCAGCATCTCCTTGCCGTAGGCATCGTAGCGACCCGACTGGCGCCAGAGGTCGGCCGGCTGGATCGTCGGCATCAGCACCTCGATGGCGCCGGAGCGGTTCTGCTCCTCACGCACGATCTGCTCGATCTTCTTCAGCACCCGATAGCCGAGCGGCAGCCACGAATAGATGCCGGCGCTGGACTGCTTGATCATGCCGGCGCGCAGCATGAGCTGGTGGGAGACGATCTCCGCCTCTTTCGGCGTCTCGCGCAGGACCGGCAGGAAGAAGCGTGTGAGGCGCATGGGCGGGCTCTCGGTTGATGGCGACGCGTGGATCGAGGCGGCTGAGCGCAGTGCAATTAATTGCAATGCCAGCCCTGCTCTAGCGGCTTCCGCCCGGCGAGGCAATGCGAGGTCGCCCGGATCGGCGCCAGGGTCCGAACCGGGGCTGAATTAGTGTGCAATGCACTGTCATTCCTTGTCTTTGAGTTCGTGGAGCCATCTGCTAGAGAGGGCCGAGATTGCGGCAGGCGGCTGCCGCCCGTGAGCTTCGGACATTCCTCATGCCCAACGCCCCCAAAAAGCCCCTCGTCATCGTCACGCGCAAGCTGCCGGAGATCGTCGAGACGCGCATGCGGGAGCTGTTCAATGCGCGCCTCAATCTGGATGACGCGCCCCTGTCGCAGGCTGCTCTCGTCGAGGCCGCCAAGGCCGCCGAAGTCCTGGTGCCGACCGTCACAGACCGGATTGACCGCGCGGTGCTCTCGCAGGCGGGGCCGCAGCTCAAGCTGATCGCCAACTTCGGCACGGGCGTCGACAATATCGACCTCGACACGGCGCGGAACCGCGGCATCACCGTGACCAATACGCCGGGCGTCCTCACCGAGGACACCGCCGACATGACCATGGCCCTCATTCTGGCCGTGCCGCGCCGGCTCGTCGAAGGCGCCAACCTGCTCAGGGATCCGCGCGCAAACTGGACCGGGTGGTCGCCGACCTGGATGCTCGGTCACCGCATTTTCGGCAAGCGCCTCGGCATCATCGGCATGGGCCGCATCGGCCAGGCCGTGGCGCGCCGCGCCGCCGCCTTCGGCCTGCAGGTGCACTATCACAATCGCCGCCGCCTTCCCGAGGCCGTCGAGCAGGAACTCGATGCCACCTACTGGGACAGCCTCGACCAGATGCTGGCGCGGATGGATATCATCTCGGTGAACTGCCCGCATACGCCCGCGACGTATCACCTGCTCTCCGCGCGGCGCCTCAAGTTGCTGAAGCCGACGGCCTACATCGTCAACACCGCACGCGGCGAGGTGATCGACGAGAACGAGCTCGGACGTCTCCTCGAAGCGGGGGCGATCGCGGGCGCGGGCCTCGACGTGTTCGAGAACGAGCCGGCGGTCAATCCGAAGCTGCTCGCTTCGCCGCGCGTCGTGGCGCTGCCGCATATGGGCTCGGCGACGCTCGAAGGGCGCATCGACATGGGCGAGAAGGTTATCATCAACATCAAGACCTTCCTCGACGGCCACTCGCCGCCGGATCGCGTCTATCCGGCCATGTTCTGATCGCGAGAAGGGAACCAGCGACTTTATCCGTGGGTTATCCACAGCATCGGGCCGCGTCCAAGACGCGCCCGGTGCTATGTTTTCTCAATGATTCGCCCATGCTTGGTCTCTGCGTGCGGGCACCCCTCGAAGGGAGGCCGGTCATGGCAGACGGCAGCAGGTCGATCGAGATCGAGGCGGAAGCCGCTGGTGCGGAAGCCGCACGCGAGGCCAAGGACGAAGTCCTGGCGCGGGAGGCCTCGAAGCTCCCCATACCGAGCGGCAAGCGCAGCCAGCGCGTACGCCGTGGCAAAGGCGAGTGGCACGAATTCATCGTCGACGTCTGGATCACCAATCTGAACTCCGTCGAGTTCGGCATCTTCAAGCACAGTCGCAATCGCGCCAAGTCCCGCCAGTTCACCACCGATATGGATGTCTTCGCCGAGGTCATCGAGAACGGCGAGCGTACGGGGCTCATCGCCTACCGCGAGGATCTCTGGAAAAAGAATACGGGCATGGACCGCCGGCTCGTGCTGCGCCTCTTCGGCGATAAGCTCAACTGGCGTGCAACCATGGATCTCATGCTGGCGCGCTCGCTCCAACTCACGATCGGCGCGCGGGGTATTCCGGTATCGGCCTACTCCATCAACACCGGCGAGCAGGTCCACAACATCTACCTCGAGCGCTCGGCCAATAAATGGCCGCTGATGCCGGAGAACTATTCGTTCTTCGTGCTAGATGGGCACCAGCCCATTCTCTATCGCCTGCGGCGGGACATGATCGACCTCGGCGGCGACTTCAAACTCTACGACGCGGCCGGAAACCTCGTCGCCTATCTGGATGGCAAGGTGTTTTCCCTTGGCGGCAAATGGCGCTGCCGCATTCTGAAGTCGCACGCCGACCCACGACTCCTCCACGTGCTGAAGCTGTTCGTCGCGAAGGAGGTGTTTGCGCGGGATGTCCGCCACCATCTCAAATCACTGTGGCGCGGTGTGCGCGCGGGCAAGATCATCCCCAAGATCGACCGCCAGGAAGCAGACCTCTACATGAACCCGCGGCGCATGCGCTAGGCAGGCCCGCGTCGTCGGAATCACGTCGAATTGTCGCGCTCCAGCGCCGTTCCGACTGCCGGACGGGTGGTCCGGTTGACGGCCTTGGTCTATTCTTCCCGGTACACCGGTCAGCATCAACGAGGCCGGCCATCCCGGGAGGATGAAACCCATGTCGCGTTCGATATCCATGAAGGGGCTGTGCGCAGCGGCCCTGCTGCTACCGCTTGCAATGGAAGCTGAGGCCAATGGCAGGGATCCGCTGCCACGCGTCGATCCGGCTTCGGTCGGCCTTTCGCCCGAGCGCCTTCAGCGCATCGGCACCGCGCTCAAAAGCGAGGTCGAGAAGGGGCGCCTGCCCGGTGCTGTCGTCGCGATCGCGCGGCGCGGCAAGCTCGTGTACTTCGAGGCGTTCGGTGCGCTCGATCCGGCGACCAAGGCGCCGATGACCTCCGATGCGATCTTCTCGATCGCCAGCATGACGAAGCCGATCGTCTCCGTCGGCATCATGATGCTGCACGAAGAGGGCAAGCTCTCCATCGCCGATCCGATCGGCAAGTATCTGCCCCAGCTCAAGGACATGAAGGTCGCCGACGTCAAGACGGATGCGAGCGGCGCGGTGACCGTCGACAGCAAGCCGGCGAAGCGCCAGCCAACCGTCCAGGATCTTCTGCGCCATACGTCCGGTATCACCTACGGCGGGCGCGGCACGACCGCCGTGCACAAGATGTGGCCTGCCGGCTCGGCGGCAGCTGCGGTGAGGTACACGAGCGCCGAGTTCCTCGATACGATCGGCAAGCTGCCGCTGCTGTATGAGCCAGGTACGACGTGGGACTACAGCCTGTCGGTCGACGTGCTCGGTCTCATCATCGAAGCCGTCTCCGGCCAGCCGCTCATGGCGTTCCTCACGGAGCGCGTCTTCACGCCTCTGGGCATGGCCGACACTTCATTCACCGTGCCGGACAACAAGAAGAGCCGCTATGCCGGCGCCTTTGCCAATGATCCGACCACCGGCAAGCCGCAATCCGTCCTTCATGCGCGCGAAGGAAAGCCTCTGAAGTTCGACTGCGGCGGCGGATGCCTCGCCTCGACGGCGGCGGACTACGTCCGCTTCTCGCAGATGCTGCTCAACGGCGGCGAGCTCGAAGGTAAGCGCCTGCTCGGCAGACACACGGTCGCCTACATGACGTCCAACCACCTTGGGCCCGAGATCCAGAACAACGTCGCGTCGCTCGATGCTTCGCGGCTCGGCTACGGGTTCGGTCTCGGCTTTGCCGTGCGCGGCGAGGACGGCATCTCGGGCGTCGCCGGTAGCAAGGGCGATTACAATTGGGGCGGGGCCTACGGGACGTACTTCTGGAACGACCCGAAGGAGCAGCTCACCGTCGTCTACATGGCCCACACTCCGGGGCCGATCCGCACCGAATATCGCCGCCTCATGCACGCTCTGGCGCTGCAGGCGATCGTGGAGTAACCACTGACGGGATGCCGCTAGTGTCCCGAGCGAACTTCGGAGTCAAAAGGGACACTGGAATCATAGCCTTGCTTGTGTGATGATCGCGAATTTCTCTATCATCACACTAACGCGTAGTCAAATGGAGAAACGAGCCATGCCGTCCGCATCGAATTCCAGCACCGTGCTCCAGCGGGCTGCGCCCGCGGAGCTCGGTTTCGACGTCGGACGGCTGGGCCGTATTCGTGAGGCCATCGACCGCGACGTAGCATCCGGTCTGATCCCCGGTGCCGTGATCGGCATCGCGCGCCGCGGTAGAATTGCGCTTCTCGAGGGCTACGGCTTCCGCGACAAGACGGCAGGCACGCCGATGTGGGCGGACGCCGTCTTTTCTATTGCTTCCATGACCAAGCCGATGGTCTCCGTCGGCATCATGATGCTCGCCGAGGAGGGACGCCTTCTTCTCGGCGATCCCGTCTCGAAGTTCCTGCCGCAACTGACCGGCATGAAGGTCGCGAAGTCGATCACGAGTGACACGCTCGAGACCGTACCGGCCGAACGCGAGATGACCGTGCAGGATCTCCTGCGCCACACCTCGGGCCTCACCTACCAGAACCGCGGCACGGGCGCGGCCTACAAAGCCTATCCCGTGCACGGCACCAGCGCGACGCTCGGCAAGGACGAGTTCCTGACCCAGCTCGCCAAGGCGCCGCTACTTTTCCAGCCAGGCACCGCCTGGGAATACGGCCTCTCGACGGACATCCTCGGCTTCATTATCGAAGCCGTCTCGGGCCAGCGCCTCGGCGCCTTCCTGTCGGAGCGCCTCTGGCAGCCGCTCGGCATGGCCGACACGGGCTTCGAGCTCACCGACCAGACGCGCGAGCGCTATGCCCGCGCGCTGCCCAAGGATCCGCTGACCGGCGATCCGCTGATCGTACACCACGCGACGGGCAAGGCCTCGAAATGGGAGTCGGGCGGCGGCGGCTGTGTCTCGACGGCGGCGGACTACCTGCGCTTCACGCAGATGCTGCTCGACGGCGGCGTCGGCAATGGCAAGCGCATTCTCGGCCGCAAGACCATCGCGCTCATGACCTCCGACCACCTCGGCGACACAATCGTCAATCGATTGGCGCAGACTATGGACCCTGCCTTCTCGGGCTACGGGTTCGGCCTCGGCTTCGCCGTGCGCAAGGAGCAGGGTCTCTCCGCGGCCAACGGCACGGCTGGCGACTACTACTGGTCCGGCGTCTACGGCACCTATTTCTGGAACGACCCGGCCGAGCGGATGACCGTCGTCGCCATGATCGTGGCGCCGGGGCCGCTGCGGCTGCGCTACCGCCAGCTCATTCGCTCGCTCGTGCTCCAGGCGATCGTCGACTGAGCCTTTTTCTACAATAGGACCGACCAGACATGACCGCCGCTCCGACCGGACTGCACGCGCTTGCCCAGGGCGTGATCCTTTCGCCTTTCACGCGTATCCGCCGCCTGCTCGATGGGATCGAGCCTGGGATGAAGCCGCCGATCGAGATGATGGTCGGCGAGCCGCGCGAAGTCATGCCGGCGTTCGTCGCCGACAAGATGGTCGAGGCCAAGGATACGCTTGCCAAGTATCCGCCGATCCGCACCAGCGAGGAGCTGCGTAGTACGATCGGGGCCTGGATCGAGCGCCGCTACGGCATCGCGGGGACCATCGACCCGCTGCGTCATGTGCACCCGCTGAACGGCTCGCGCGAGGGGCTTTTCTTCGCCATCCTGCCGGCGGTCGGCCGCAAGGTCGTCGAGGGGCGCCCGGTCGTGCTGCTGCCGAACCCCATGTACCACGCCTACCTTGGCGCGACATACGCGGCGAACTGCGAACCCGTGTTCCTCGATGCGACCGCGGAGACGGGTTTCCTCCCTGATCTCGACGAGCTGGAGAAGCAACCCGAGACGCTCGCCCGCGCGGTCGCCTTCTATCTCTGCTCGCCGGCCAACCCGCAAGGGGCCGTCGCCACCCCAGACTACATCCGCAGGGCGCTCGCCCTCGCGCGCCAATACAACTTCATGCTCTTCTTCGACGAGTGCTACTCGGAGATCTATACCCGGGAGCCGCCTGTCGGCGGGCTGCAGGTCGCGGCGCGCACGCCCGAGGGCTTCAAGAACATCATCGCGTTCAACTCGCTTTCGAAGCGCTCGAACCTGCCAGGGCTGCGCTCCGGATTCGCGGCAGGCGATGCCGATTTCCTCGAAACCTTCGCCGAGATTCGCAATCTGACGGCGCCGCAGATGCCGGGCGTCGTCCAGCACGCCTCGGTGGCCGTGTGGAGCGAGGAACAGCATGTCGGCGTCATCCGGCAGGCTTATCGGGCCAAATTCGACGTCTGCGACGAGGTTCTGGGCAGCCGCTACGGCTACAAGCGCCCTGCCGGAGGCTTTTTTCTGTGGCTCGATATGAGCCATCTCGGCGGCTCTGTACCCGCGACCGTAACGCTTTGGAAACGCTGCGGTGTAAAGGTTGTCCCGGGTGCCTATCTGGCACAGCCGAATGCGCGTGGGGTCAATCCGGCAGAGCCGTACATCCGTGTCGCCCTGGTGCACGATGTCGCCACGATCCGGGAGGCGCTTCAGCGTGTTGTCTCGATCGAGGCGTAACAGCAACTTGGGATCATGGCGTTGCATGGCTCCAGCTATGAGCCGAGGCCGATTCTTCCGCAGCCACTGGAAGAGCGGCTGAAGGGCAGCTTTTGGCGGCTTGCGGGCTTCGTGCTCGCGGCGCTGACGGCGGCTGGCTGGCTGAGCCTGATGACGTGGTCGGCGGCCGATCCAAGCCTCACGCACGCCGCGGGCGGTGCCACCCGCAACTGGATGGGCCCGCTCGGCGCCATCGTCTCCGACCTGCTGCTGCAATCGATCGGGCTCGCCGCCATCTTCGGCATGGTCGTGCTCAGCTTCTGGAGCGCGGAGCTGATTCTGCGCCGGCGACTTCTCGATGCGCGCTGGCGCATCATGCTCGCGCCCTTCGCCCTGCTCATTCTCGCCGGCGCGCTCTCGTCCCTGCCGCCGCCAGCGAGCTGGCCGCTTCACCATGGCCTTGGTGGCGCACTCGGCGGGATGATCCTGAAGTTCGGCGCTGGTGCTCTTGCCTTCATCAATCCGGGGCGGGCGGGGCTCGTCGCAGGCCTCCTGCTGTTTGCCACCGGCATGTGTGCGCTTTCGGCGGCGCTCGGCCTCACGCAGCGCGAGTATGCCCTCCTCTGGCAGCGCGATCCGCGCGCCGAGCCGAGCGTCTTCGGCGAGGCCGTCTCCGGTCTGACGCAGCGCCTCAAGGAAGGCCGCAGCAACTGGCGCCGTACCAAGAGCCGCCACGATTACCACGACGAGCCCGACTTCGTTCCACCGACAGGCCCCATGATGGCCTATGCCGGCGCGTCGGATCGCAGGGCTGTCCATCGCGCGCCGGTCCATCTCGACGAGGACGAGCCGCCGATCACGTTCGATACAGCCACCGAGAAGCAGAGCCGCCGCATTGCCGAGCGCTTCGCGCCGCCGGGTGCGCGTGCCCCACGAGGGCCGCCTCTGGAGCGCGAGCCGACATTCGATCCCCAGCCGGTGCTTCGCCCTGAGCCGCCGCCGCAACCGGCCGCACCGCCGCCGCGTCGCCGCGCATCACGCCCGCAGGGCTTCCATCGGCCTTCGCTCGACATTCTGCGCCGTCCGCCGCCCACGAAGCAGGGCGCCGAGATCAATCACGCCGTCATGCGTGGCAATGCGCGCCTGCTCGAGGACGTGCTCGCCGATTTCGGCGTAAAGGGCGAGATCAAGGACATTCGGCCGGGTCCCGTCGTCACGCTCTACGAGCTGGTGCCGGCACGCGGCACGAAATCGGCGCGCGTGATAGCGCTCGCCGATGACATCGCGCGCTCGATGAGCGCGGCTTCCGCGCGTATTGCCGTCGTGCCGGGCCGCAATGCTATCGGCATCGAGTTGCCGAACGCGCGCCGCGAGGCCGTCTTCCTGCGTGAGCTGCTCGAGGCCGAGCCGTTCGTCGCGAGCGAGGCGCACCTACCCATCACGCTCGGCAAGAGCATTGCCGGCGAGCCGATCGTCGTCGATCTCGCGCGCATGCCGCATCTACTCATCGCCGGCACCACGGGATCGGGCAAGTCGGTCGGCGTGAACGCACTGATCCTTTCGCTGCTCTACCGGCACTCACCTGAAACGTGTCGCTTCCTCATGATCGACCCCAAGATGCTGGAGCTTTCGGCCTATAACGGCATTCCGCATCTGCTGACGCCCGTCGTCACGGACCCGCATCAGGCCTCCGCTGCACTTGAGTGGGTCGTGC
The DNA here is from genome assembly GCA_963205015.1 of Pseudomonadota bacterium. Taxonomy (GTDB): domain Bacteria; phylum Pseudomonadota; class Alphaproteobacteria; order Rhizobiales; family Hyphomicrobiaceae. The sequence continues at coordinate 5,010 of CAUJKI010000523.1, read as the reverse complement.
GCGAGATGGAGGAGCGCTATCGGCGCATGTCCAAACTCGGCGTGCGCAACATCGAAATGTTCAACACGCGCGTGCGCACGGCCGCCGAGCGCGGCGAGAAACTCGCACGCCGCGTGCAGACGGGCTTCCATCCCGAGAGCGGCAAGCCCATGTTCGAGAGCGAGGCGCTGGACTATACGCCCATGCCGTTCATCGTCGTCGTGGTCGATGAGTTCGCCGACCTGATGGTGGTCGCCGGCAAGGAGGTCGAGGGCGCCGTGCAGCGCCTGGCGCAGATGGCGCGTGCTGCCGGCATTCATCTCATCATGGCGACGCAGCGTCCGAGCGTTGATGTCATCACTGGCACGATCAAGGCCAACGTCCCGACGCGTATCAGCTTCAAGGTCGCGTCGAAGATCGACAGCCGCACCATCCTCAACGAGCAGGGTGCCGAGCAGCTTCTGGGCGCCGGCGATATGTTGTTTGCCGCCGGCGGCGGCGCCATCATGCGCGTGCACGGGCCATTCGTCTCCGACGAGGAGGTTGAGCAGGTTGCCAATCACCTGCGCGCCCAAGGCGAGCCTGCCTACGTCGATGTCATCCTCGACCACGCACCGGAGGATGAGGAGATCGATCCCGAGGATGAGGCCGACGAGCTCTTCGATCGGGCGGTCGCGCTGGTCGTGCGCGAGCAGCGCGCCTCGACGAGCTTCCTCCAGCGCCGCCTCGCCATCGGCTACAACCGCGCCGCCGACCTCATGGAGCGCATGGAGCGCGAGGGGCTGGTCGGGCCGGCGAACAATGTCGGCAAGCGCGAGATCCTGCTCGGGCCGGGTGAGCGCGACGACCTCGCCTAATTCCTCCGGACACCTCCTTCTACGACTAAAGTCTATATGGTGCGATGCAGCATTAATATTGCAATGCACAAATAGTCTCCCTACATACCGATCGCGGACGACATTCTGCGTGAGCCTGGAGCCAGTGCTCATGCAACAGAGACCGAGATCGAAGAAACGGAGACGACAGATGAATGAGCACTTCACGCGCCAGGCCGAGCAGTTCATGGACGCTGCCAAGGCCGCCAAGATCCCCCAGAATATCCAGGCCTTTGCCGAAGAGGGCGTGACCCGCTCCAAGGAGGCCTTCGAGACGCTCAGCGCGGCGGCCAAGGATCAGGTCAGCGCTGCGGAGGAGCTGGCGCTCGCTACCCAAGCCGGCTTCAAGTCGATTGGCCGCAAGCTTATGGACAACACGGCGGCCAATGCTGAAGCCGCTTTCGAGGCCGCCCGCGCGATCGCGCGCGCCAATTCGGTTCCCGAGGCGCTTCGCCTTCAGGCCGAGTTTGTGCAGCGCCAGCTCGGCGTAGCCGGCGCGCAGACGAAGGAGCTGTTCGAGCTCTCGACGCGCGTTGCCACCCAGGCCTTCGAGAGCGCCAGCGAGGCCACCGCCAAGACAGTCGAGAAGGCCCGGAAGCGCGCCTGATCGGACAAGAGAGATACTTCAAGCGATTGCCAAGGCCCGCGGGAGCGATCTCGCGGGCCTTCTCTTACGCTGGCGAGCCGGTCGCGCGTGCGGCGCCTCGTGCCTCCTGCGCGAACAGCGCCCCTACTTGAGGTCTGAAGCGCGCCGCGAGCGCGACAGACCTCCCCCCCCCCCACTCGCGGGGAGAGGGTTAGGGTGAGGGGCAGCGGCAGCGGCAAACGCTGACGCATGTCATGTGCCGCCCTTCATCCCGCCCTCTCCCCATTGAAGACAACGGGGAGAGGGGAAGTACCTCGCGAAGAGGCGTGACGCGCTATCCGACGCCGAGATCTTTCGGCTAGTTTGTCTCGCCGATCAGGAGCCCGCGCCGCGTGTCGACAGACCCATCATCGCCCCGTCACGGCCCGCGCTTTGCCAACACGCATGTCACCCGCCTGACGCTTCAGGCGCTCCGCCTGCTCGCACGCGGCGCGCGCCTCGTCCTGCAGACGCTGCTGGCGCTCGTCATCGTCTTCGAAGAGTGGGGCTGGCGGCCGCTCGCCGCCGCGCTGGCGCAACTCGCGCGGCTCAAGCCGATCGCGTGGATCGAGGCACATATCCAGCGGCTGCCCCCCTACGGCGCGCTCGTCGTCTTTGCGGCGCCGTCGATCCTCATTTTGCCGCTGAAGCTTGTGGCGCTCTATCTGATTGCCTCGGGCCGCGAGATCATGGCGGCAGCTTTGTTCGTTGCGGCAAAGGTCGTCGGTACCGCGATCGTCGCGCGGCTTTTTCAGCTCACGGAAGCACAGCTCCTGCGCATTCCGTGGTTCGCGTGGGCCTATGGCATCGTCATGCCGTGGAAGGAGGCGCTGACGGCGTGGATCCGGTCTTCATGGGCGTGGCGCTATGGCCGCGTGGTGAAGGAGCGCACACGCCGGCTGCTGCGGCCGCTCGTGCAGGCAGTGCGCGCGGAGACCGCGCAGCTCTTTGCTCGCGTGAGAGGATGGCTCGGCCGGACCTGAGCGGTCTCAGGCGGCGGCGCGGCTGCCGAGCGACTTGAGGGCCGCAATGGCATCCTGCGCGAGCATCCGGCCGGCGTCGTCCGTCGCCGAGGCGAGCATCTGCTCGGCCGCCTGCATCTCGGCGGCAAGCTGGCCGGAGCCGACATCGCTCAGATCGAGGAGGTTCTGCGCGAGGATGGTGAGCTGCGCCGGATCGACCTCGGCAAAGCCGCCGCGCACATAGATGCGGCGCTGGCCGGAGGGTTGGCGGATGTCGAGAATGCCGGGGCGGAGCGCACTGATGACCGGCGCATGGCCTTCGAGCACCGTGAAGTCGCCTTCGACGCCCGGCACGATCACCTCGGTCGCCTCTCCGGAGAGAAGCACCCGCTCGGGGCTGACGATCTCGATCTTGAAAGTGCCTGCCATGACTGTATCCGGGCCTTACTGGTCTCTACCTACTGAGGCGAGCGCACCCCGATGGGGCCTAGCGCTCGCCATATGCTTGCGCGCCGTGACGCAGCGCGTCGTCGCCTATGCCTTCTCCTCATCCTGCTCCTGCAGCTGCGTGCCGCAGAAGGGGCAATAGAAGACCGGATAGTCGACCATGCCTTCTTCGTCTTCCTTAGCGCTTTCCACGATGCCGACGGACATATACAGGACACCGTCGTCACCGACCTCGATCAGCGGCGAGAACTCCTTCGCCGAAATCAGCTCCTTGAGCGTTGCACAGCACGATCCGAATTCATCGCTCATGCCGTCCCCTCTCTGCGGCCGCGGCCGTCTGCTGATGGGACCCCCCACCACGCGCCGACCGCGGCTCGTGGTTCAGCCCCTGCCCCTGCCAAGTTCCCGGATCACGCCGCCTCGGCCAGTTTCTCGGCCTTGGCGATCGCCTCCTCAATCGTGCCTACCATATAGAAGGCCTGCTCGGGGAGATGGTCATAGTCACCATTGCACAGGCCCTTGAAGCCTTTGATGGTGTCCGAGATCGAGACGAGGACGCCAGGCGAGCCGGTGAAGACCTCGGCAACGTGGAAGGGCTGGGACAGGAAGCGCTCGATCTTGCGGGCGCGGGCCACCGTCAGCTTGTCGTCCTCGGAAAGCTCGTCCATGCCCAGAATGGCGATGATGTCCTGCAAGGTCTTGTATTTCTGATGAATCTGCTGGACCTCGCGGGCGACCTGGTAGTGTTCCTCGCCGACGACGCGCGGCTCCAGAATGCGGGAGGTGGAGTCGAGCGGGTCCACGGCCGGATAGATGCCCTTCTCGGCGATCGAGCGCGACAGCGTGGTCGTCGCGTCGAGGTGGGCGAATGAGGTGGCCGGCGCCGGGTCGGTCAGGTCGTCGGCCGGCACGTAGATGGCCTGCACCGAGGTGATCGAGCCCTTCTGCGTCGTGGTGATTCGCTCCTGCAGAGCGCCCATGTCGGTCGCGAGCGTCGGATGGTAGCCGACTGCAGAGGGAATACGGCCGAGCAACGCCGACACTTCCGAGCCCGCCTGGGTAAAGCGGAAGATATTGTCGACGAAGAAGAGCACGTCCTGGCCCTGGTCGCGGAAGTGCTCGGCGACCGTGAGGCCCGAGAGCGCGACGCGCATACGGGCACCGGGCGGCTCGTTCATCTGGCCGTAGACCAGCGCGCACTTCGAACCGGCCGTCGACCCGTTGTTCTCCTTCGGGTCGATGTTGACCTTCGACTCGATCATCTCGTGATAGAGGTCGTTGCCTTCGCGCGTGCGCTCACCGACGCCGGCGAACACCGAATAACCGCCGTGCGCCTTGGCTACGTTGTTGATCAGCTCCATGATCAGCACGGTCTTGCCGACGCCGGCGCCGCCGAACAGGCCGACCTTGCCGCCCTTGGCGTAGGGCGCCAGGAGGTCCACGACCTTGATGCCCGTGACGAGCAGTTCGGCTTCCGTCGATTGCTCGGCGAACATGGGCGCCGGCTGATGGATCGCGCGCTTCCCCGAGGTCTTCACGGGGCCTGCCTCGTCCACCGGCTCGCCGATCACGTTCATGATACGCCCGAGCGTCTCGTCGCCGACCGGTACCGAAATTGGCGCGCCCGTATCGGTCACTTCCTGCCCGCGCGTCAGGCCTTCGCTCGAGTCCATGGCAATCGTGCGCACGGTGCTCTCGCCGAGATGCTGGGCAACCTCGAGGACGAGCCGGTTGCCCTGGTTCGTCGTCTCGAGCGCGTTCAGGATCTCCGGCAGATGCCCTTCGAACTGGACGTCGACGACGGCGCCCATCACCTGCCGGATCTTGCCGACTTTGTTGCTAGCCATTCCTCGTTCCTTTCGACTCATTCGGGATGTGGGCAGGATCGCTGGCATGCTCTGCGCGGATCAAACATTCCGCCGCGGACTGCCGGATCCATTGATCTCTTCGGCGCCGATCGCGGGGCGCCATATTGGGGAGCGCCGCCTCACCGCGCCGGACAAGCGTATTACGAAATACGACACGGTTCACGACGACTGCACCGGCGTTGAGGATTGATCGAGGGACTCTCGGACGAACATCAGGTTCTCGTGGCGCACCAGGATCTCGAAGCCTTGGCCAA
>CAUJKI010000522.1 GCA_963205015.1 Pseudomonadota bacterium | reverse complement strand
ATTGACGTTGAAGGCATCTCCGGCGATGTGGCGGACCTGCTCGACGTGACAGTCGTGCGGGGCGTGGAAGCGGTGATACATGCTCGCCGTCAGCCGCAAGGTGATGTACGTGCCGTGGCGGTAGGCGGCGACGAGGTCCGGATCGCGCACCAGCTCGGCCAGCGCATATGTCGAGCCTTTCACCTGTAGCATGACGCCATCGACGATCTGGCCGCTCGCGCCGACGATGGCATCGCAGGGACTTGCCAGGATGTTAGGTCGCAGGTCGATCGGCCGGGCACCGTCCTTGAGCTCGCGCACGAAGCAGTCGTGCAGGCTGCGGAAGTTCGTCCTCTTTGCCTCGGAGAGGTCGAGATCGGAGAACTGGCGCCAGAGCGCTATCGAGAGATCGCGCACGAGGGGCTGCTCGATCTTGGCGAGCCACCCGACGAAGCGGGTCAGCGTACGGCGCGGAATTCTGTTGGTGAGGAGGAAGTTCAGGCCGTCGTGAGCGGCGAGGCGCGCCAGCAGCGTGCGCATTGTCATCGTCCTGTATTCTTTCTGAGATTCGTTCGACGCTCATGGAACTGAGTCTCACGACCCTCGCGCTCGGCGGCCTCGGTGCCGCGGCGCTGACTACGGCCGCGGCCAAGACCAGGACGCGGCTCGAGCTCTCCCGCGCCAAGCATCCCTCGCTCACGGGGCATGTCCGCCTCTCGCGGCGCATGGCCTCGCTCATCCCTTACTACGAGCTCGGCGAGGATCGCTTCTTCGACTGTGACGGCGCGCCGCCCGATATCGCGGCGCGGCGGCGGCAAGCCTTCCGTGCGCTCGCGGGCGACTATCGCGCGCGCTATGCACGCACCATCGCGCTCAAGAGCGAGGTCAAGGAGATCATCTCCGACATGCAATTCACGGACGCTTACCGCGTCCCCTTCCCTTTCAGCCGCATGGTCCGCGAGAAACTCGGTGCGAGTCCTTTCCTCGAGTCCTCGAGCGGCGTCACGCTCACCGATGTCGACGGCAATCTCTACTACGACCTCGCAGGCTCCTACGGCGTGAACGTCTTCGGGTATGATTTCTACAAGCAGTGCCTCGAGGAAGGTGCTGCGCGTGTCGCGTCGCTCGGGCCAGTACTCGGCGCCTATCATCCAGCCGTCGCTGAGAACGTCGCCTTCATCCGCAAAATCTCCGGCCTCGACGAAGTGTCGTTCCACATGTCCGGCACTGAGGCGGTCATGCAGGCGGTGCGCCTCGCCCGCTATCACACCGGCCGCTCGCATCTCGTGCGCTTCGCCGGCGCCTATCATGGCTGGTGGGGCGACGTGCAGCCGGGCATCGGCAATCCCGAGCCGGCGCGGACGACATACACGCTTGCCGAAATGTCCGAAGCGACGCTCCGGGTGCTGCGCCGCCGGCGCGATATTGCGTGCGTGCTGGTCAATCCCATCCAGGCCATGCATCCGAATGCCGGGCCGCCGAGCGATTCGGCCCTCATGGACAGCGCTCGTAGCGCGCACTTCGACCGCGCGGCTTACGCGCGATGGTTGCGCCAACTGCGCGAGGTCTGCACCGAGCGCGGCATTGTCCTCATCCTCGACGAGATCTTCGTCGGCTTCCGTCTCGCGCCGGGAGGCGCGCAGGAATACTTCGGTGTCCGCGCCGACATGGTCACGTACGGCAAGACGCTCGGTGGCGGCCTGCCGGTCGGCGTGCTGACGGGGCGTCGCGATCTCATGAAGCGCTATCGCGAGGACCGGCCCGGCGACATCTGCCTCGCGCGCGGCACGTTCAATGCGCATCCGCACGTCATGGGGGCGACGAATGTTTTCCTGCGACGCTTCGCGGCGTCCGAATGCCAGGCGCTCTACAAGGATCTCGACGCCACCTGGACGGCCCGCGCCGAAGCATTGAATGCGCGGCTCGCGGCGGCCGGCTTGCCGGTCGCCGTCTCCAATATGTCGACGATCTGGACGGTGCTCTACACGCGGCCTTCGCGCTACAACTGGATGTTCCAGTACTACCTGCGCAAGCATGGCCTCGCCTTGAGTTGGGTCGGCAGCGGTCGCCTCATCTTCAGTCTGAACTACACGGCGCAGGATTTCGCCGGCGTCGCCGACCAGTTCGTCGCAGCCGCCGAGGAGATGGCGCGCGACGGCTGGTGGTGGCAGGATGCGGAAGGCCATCCGATGAACATCAAGCGGCGCGTGCTGCGTGAGATGTGGCAGCTCGGCGTGCTGAAACGGAAGACGGTTTCGGCGTGAGGCCTCACTTCTCCTTCTCCCCGTTCTATACGGGGAGAAGGTTGGGATGAGGGGCGGCCACACACGCCATCGTTGGCGTTTGCCGCCGCCCCTCACCCTAGCCCTCTCCCCGTAAACGGGGAGAGAGGATCACAATGGCAATCAGTGCGGGCGGTGCGAGGCGATCTCGGGATCGATCAGCTCGCCGCGCATGAGAGCCAGCGGCGCCTTGTAGTACTGCATGATGTCGGTGATCGGATCGGTAAGGATCTTCGTCACCCACACGAGCCCAGCCTGCACGTTCTGAATGAAGAACAGCTGCACCATCCGGAAGAGCACGCCGGCAACGCCGAGCGCGAGCCAGATCGTACCGACGTGGCGGGCAAAGCCCATCCAGCCCTCGTAGGGTGGCAGCAGGCCGAAAATCGTCGGATTTACGAGCACGAGCAGCGGCAGGAATGCCCAGATCGCCATCAGGATCACTTTGCGGAAGAGATTGTAGCCGACCTTGATATCTTCCTTGTGTTCGTGCGTGACATCGTTGGCGTGGTCGTAGCCCTTGGGCTCGAAGAAAAAGTGGCCGCTCTGACGCGTCAGCATGCCAATGATCCAGGCGACGAGCGCGGCCATCGGCGGATCGAAGAACAGCATCCCGTAGGCGACGAGGAAGCTGATCGCGCTGACGAAGTGCAGGGACTGATTGATGCGACTGTGATGATAGAAGCGGTGATCGTCCCACCGCTGCTCGCGCAGTGTCTCCATGAATCCGGCCATCGCCGCAATCCTCCAGTTGATGATCTTACGTGACGAACACGCGGACGCGACGCAACGCGCTCAGGCAGCTGTGACGAGATCACGCGCAGATTGCGAGGCCGCTGCCTGCTTGCGGAAGCGCAGAAGCGCGAAGTGGCCGAGCGGCGGCAGCGGGCGGCGCTCCGCGAGCATCACGCTGCCATTGGCGCTCATCCAGTTCTCGAAGCGGGCCCAGGGGAAGTCCGAGCGCCAGCCGAGACGCTCGACCACTGGCTCCAGCAGCTCCTCGACCTTGCGCCGCGCTCCTTTCTCGGCTCCGACCCGGTTGACCACGATCAGCTCGCCGCCGGGCTTGAGAACCCGCATGAACTCGTCGAGCGCGGTCTCGGGATCCGGCACCGTGTTGACGACGTACTGTGCCGTTACGACGTCGAACGAGGCATCGTCGAAAGCCAGGCTCTGCACGTCCATGAGGACGAGCTGCTCGACGTTCGTCAGGTGCAGAGCGGCGACGCGCTGGTGCGCGACCTCCAGCATCGCGGCCGAGATGTCGACGCCGACGATGCGGCAGCGCTGCGAGTAGTAGGGAAGCGAAATACCCGTGCCGACGCCCACCTCGAGCACGCGTCCGCCGACCGCTTCGCAGGCTCCGATCGCCGCTCGCCGCGCCTTCTCGAACACCGGCCCGAAGACGAGATCGTACACCGGCGCCCACCGGTCGTAGGTCTTGACCACGCCTTCTCGATTCATGGCTCGTGTCATGCGTCTGTCCCGCGTTTGTGTCGTCATCGTGATCTTTCCGGCTGGCCTGCTGTCATTCGCCCGCTTCCGCGCGCACGCCTTTAATTGCTGCTGGCGCTCTGCGGCTCGCGGCCACGTGCATGGGTTCGAGGTTGGCAAGAAACTGGGCGGCGCTGCGTGCCCACGAGAAACCAAGTGCGTGCGCGCGGCAGGCCATGCGCGGGACAGCGAGCGCATCGAGGCAGGCTTGGCGCAGATCCTCGCTGAGAGCGCCGACCGGTGCCTCGCCGACGACGTCGAGAGGTCCCGTCACGGGGAACGCCGCGACCGGCACGCCTGAAGCGAGCGCTTCGAGTTGAGCAATACCAAACGTATCGGTCAGGCTAGGGAAGACAAAGACATCGGCGGCTGCAAGGTGCGCTGCCAGCGTTTCGCCACTCATGGCGCCGAGGAAGACAGCATCGGGATAGCGCGCGCGCAGCGCCTCTTCCTGCGGGCCGTGGCCGATCAGAACCTTGCTCCCCGGCAGGTCGAGCGACAGGAATGCGTCGAGGTTCTTCTCGACCGCGATGCGTCCGACATTCATGAAGATCGGCCGTGGCAGGTCCAGCCGAAGGGCGCGCGCAGGATGAAACAGCTCCGTGTCGACGCCCCGGGACCACATGCAGAGCCTTTGGAAGCCACGTGCCTGAAGCTCGGCCATCAGCGATGGTGTCGAGACCATGGTTGCGGCAGCCGGGGAATGAAAGCTCCGCAGCGCCGCGTAGCCCCAGGACAAGGGAAAAGGAACGCGCGCCGATACGTATTCGGCGAAGCGAGTCGTGAGGCTCGTCGTGAAGGGAATGCAGCGCTGAAGGCAATATCTGCGAACGGCGAGACCGATCGGGCCCTCGGTTGCAATATGGATGGCATCGGGATCCACCCGCGCGAGGCGCCGTGCGATCTCGCGCCGTCCAGGGAGAGCGCATCTGAGGCCCGGATAGGTCGGCACTTTGATCGAAGGGAAGCCCTCGGGCGTCAGGAACTCGATGACGGCGCCTCGTTCGGAGGCGGCGCGGCGCAGGGCTTCGAGTGTGCGCACGACGCCGTTGATCTGCGGATGCCAGGCGTCCGTGGCAATGAGCACGACCATTTCCGACCTCGTCGACCCGAAGACGTATCGTCAAGGATGCGTGGACCGATGGTTCGAGGATCGGCAGGACGCGGCACGGACGCTGCTGATTTCGTTCTGGGCGCCACGCGGCGAACACCTGCTGAGTAGCGTGTTCACATCGCAGTCGTGTGACAGTGCTCAGGGCTGATTTTGAGCGGTCGCGGGACAGTCATCCAAGGCGAGGAGGGATGGTCTGGGCCCCGATCGTTGGCGTCACGAAAGCGTGGCCGTGCCGCCGGGGCGTGGTGCACGCAGCGGATCGTGCCTATATTAGGGTCATAAAGTGCATCGCAGCTTTCATCGAGACAAGGCACACACCCATGCTGTTCTTCCGCAAGAAAGCAGAGATCATCTCGCGCGATCAGGCCCTGCCGGGCCGCGCCGATCCCATCCCGACCGCGCGCACGCACGCGCTTACGGGTCGCGATCTCAAGGGGCCGCATCCCGAGGGATTGGAAATGGCCATGTTCGGCATGGGGTGCTTCTGGGGCGCCGAGCGCAAGTTCTGGGAGCTCGAGGAGGGCATCTGGATCACTGCCGCCGGCTATGCCGCAGGTTTCACGCCCAACCCGACCTACGAGGAAGTCTGCTCGGGGCTCACCGGCCACAACGAGGTGGTGCTCGTCGTCTTCGATCCGAAGAAAGTGAGCTACGAGTCGCTGCTGAAGACCTTCTGGGAGAACCACGACCCGACGCAGGGCAACCGCCAGGGCAATGACGTCGGCACGCAGTACCGATCGGGCATCTACGTTTTCAACGCTGCGCAGCGCGCCGCCGCCGAGGCCTCCAAGGAGACGTTCGGCAAAGCGCTCAAGGCGAGGAACTACGGCGCGATCACGACCGAGATCCTCGATGCGCCGCCCTTCTATTTCGCCGAGGACTATCACCAGCAGTACCTGCACAAGGTACCGCACGGCTATTGTGGTCTCGGCGGCACCGGCGTCGCCTGTCAGATCGG
>CAUJKI010000521.1 GCA_963205015.1 Pseudomonadota bacterium | reverse complement strand
ACGCGGTGCGGCGACACTCGATGCACTTCGGGCCGTGCTCGAGAGCTTCGATGGCTGTGCGCTCAAGGCCACAGCGAAGTCGCTTTGCTTCTTCCGCGGTCGTCCGGACGCGCGGCTGATGATCATCGGCGAGGCGCCCGGGCGCGAAGAAGATCTCGCTGGCAAGCCTTTCGTCGGCCGCGCCGGTCAGCTCCTCGACAAAATGCTGGCCGCTATCGGCCTCGGCGAGGACGACGTGCACATTACCAATGTCGTCTACTGGCGCCCGCCCGGCAACCGTACACCCACGCCCCAGGAAGTGCAGGTCTGCCGGCCCTTTCTCGAGCGCCAGATTGAGCTTGTCGCACCGGATGTCGTCATGACGCTCGGTGGTCCGGCGGCGACAGCGTTGCTTGGTATCGAGGGCGGCATCATGCGTGCGCGCGGGCGCTGGCGGGAGCTGGAGGTGGCAGGCCGCAAGGTGCCCGCCATGCCGACGCTGCATCCGGCCTATCTCCTGCGCAGCCCCATCGGAAAGCGACAAGCTTGGCGCGATCTGCTGGCCGTCCAGGAAAGACTGCTCCGTTCCCAAGGGAAATGACGACATGAGAAGCATCAAGGAGGCGCTCGATCACCGCTACGGCGACTTCCCCCACCCGGTCGACCCGCAGCTCGAGGGTTCGTCATTCCTGCGCGGCCTCGCGTCGCGGGGCGCATGCCGCCGCTTTCGCGACGAGCCGGTGCCGCGCGCGCTCATCGATACGCTCGCCGCGCTGGCCCTCGCCGCACCGACGAAGAGCGATCTCCAGCAGCGCGATATCCTGATCATCGAGGATGCCGCCATCAGGGAGCGCATCGACACGCTGCTGGCCGCTCAGGACTGGATCCCCAAGGCGCCCCACTTCCTCGTCTTTCTCGGCAACAACCGCCGCCAGCGGCAGGTCCACGACTGGACGGGGATTCCCTTCGCCAACGACCACCTCGATGCGTTCTTTAATGCCTCCGTGGATGCGGGCATCGTCCTCACCTCGTTCGTGCTGGCGGCGGAGGCGGCAGGGCTCGGTTGCTGCCCGGTGAGTGTCATCCGCAACCATGCCCAGGAGGTCAGCGACCTGCTCGGCCTGCCGGGCCATGTCTTTCCCGTGGCCGGCCTCGGTTTCGGCTGGCCGCAGGGCCCGTCCTACATCAGCTTGCGCCTGCCACTCGAAGCCACGCTCCATCGTGACCGCTACCGGGACTGCACACGCGAGATGGTCACGGCCTACGACCGCCGCCGAAATGACGTCTTTCCCTACCGCCAGCAGCGCAACGTCGCCCGTTTCGGCAAAAGCGATTCCTATGGCTGGTCCGAGGAGAAGGCCCGCCAATACGCCGAGCCCGAGCGGGCTGATTTCGGCGGCTTCGTTAATGCGCGCGGCTTCAACTTGAGTTGAAGTTTCCGAACCAACTTAAGCGCCATTAAATCTATTCGTACTAAAACTATCTGCGTGGGTGGAGGTCGGGGTCGACGCCGCCCGCGCATTGGTGGAGGGGATTGTGCGTATCAGATTTGTCTATCTGCGGCCGACGCCCGTGCTGCACTATCGGGCTATTGGCCCCTACGACCGATCCGTAAAGGAGGCGTGGGAAACGCTGCTCGGCTGGCTCGATGCGCGCGACCTGCGCAAGTTTGGCCCGCGTGCCTTTGGCGTCATCCATGACCGCTCGCGCTCGACCGATGCCGCAGCTCTCCGTTATGACGCTTGTGTCGAGCTCGTCCCGGGCCTCCGCGCCGATCCGGAGCATGGGATCGTCCGCAAGCTCACGCCGGGCGGCGCCTATGCCCAGGGTTTTCTCAAAGGTCCCTACGGACAGATCAGCGACGGCTTCCGCTATATGTGCTCGCAATGGGCGGAGGCCGAAAAGCTGCGCGTCGACACCTCGCGGCCGCTCATGGAGATCTATCTCAACGATCCAGCCAAGACGCGCCAGGAGGAGTGGCTGACCCAGCTCTGCGTGCCGATCCGGACCGAGCCGGACCCCCGCAAGCTTCTCCATGTTCGCGATGAGGAACTCGAGCTGGATTTGTGAAGCGGGCTTGCGTCCCGTGAATTTAGCAGGTGTCTGTAAAACGATTCGTGATTTGCCAGCCCGTGGGCCTCATGATGCGATGGTCCGATGTGGGCATATCGGACATGCATCGTCGTCCTGCTCGCTGCGATCGTGGCCTTTGGACTGGCCCCGCCATCGCGCGCTCAACAGCCTGTGGATCTCGAGCTGGTGCTCGCCGTGGACGTTTCCTGGTCCATGGATCTCGACGAGCAGCAGCTTCAGCGCGAAGGCTACGTGAGTGCGCTGCGTGATCCCGAGGTTTGGAAGGCCATCAGCAGCGGCGGCGAGGGGCGCATTGCCCTGATGTACATCGAATGGGCGGGCCAGCTCGTCCAGCAGATCGTGATGCCCTGGACACTGATCGACAGTCCGGAAGCGCTCGAGACTTTCGCCAGCAAGCTCGAGAAGATGCCGATTTCGCGCGAACGCATGACCTCGCTCTCGGGTGCCATCGACTTTTCCGCGCGCCAGTTCCGCACGGGCTTCGTCGGCAAGCGCCGGGTCATCGACGTATCCGGAGACGGACCCAACAACTCCGGTGGTCCGGTCGAGCACGCCCGCGACAGGGCGGTCAAGGAAGGCATCGTCATCAACGGCCTGCCGATCATCCTGAAGCCGAACCAGCGTTCCGGCTTCTTCGATATCAACACCCTCGACAAGTACTACACCGACTGCGTGATCGGCGGCTTCGGCAGCTTCGTTATTCCCGTGCGCGCGCGCTCCGAATTCGCACCGGCGATCCGGCGCAAGCTCATTCTCGAGATTGCCGAGCTGCTCCCGGAGCAGGATGGCATGCCTCGCTTCATTCGCACGCAGATGTCGGTGCCTGAGGCGGAGAGGAGCGACTGCCTGGTCGGCGAGAAGCTCTGGCGCTTGTATATCGACGGCCGCTTCCGCGAGTAGGGGCGCCGGCCTCATGGGGCGACTGGCTGTTTGATCTGCACCGATATCCCAAAGCAAAACCCCGCGGGCGAGCGCGGGGTTTTGTTCTTCGCATGATTGGGTGGCTGATCAGATCGAGGAATTGATCCAGTCCTCGAGCTTGCGCTTCTGGACGAGCGCGCCGACCTGCTGGGCCGCCACCTTGCCGTCCTTGAACACGAGAAGCGTCGGCATCGCTTGAATGCGAAAGCGCTGCGTGATCTGCGGGTTCTGGTCGACATCGACCTTCACCACTTTCACCTTGCCCGCCATTTCCTGCGCGACCTGATCGAGCGCGGGCGCCATGGCCTTGCAGGGGCCGCACCACTCGGCGAAGAAATCGACGACGACCGGCTCGGCCGACTTGATGACCTCGTCTTCAAAGTTTGCGTCGGTAACGAACGCAGTCATTTCAGCGGTCTCCTCAGGGATGAAGGCGTGCAGGCCCGCACGGGAGGGCGTGGCAGAATCGCCGCGTTAGCGGTTAGGTAGGCATGGCACCGTCATGCGTCAAGTTGACCTCAATTCGGCGTGAACAAGGCAATCTTTGCCCGCTCGAGCGCGCTTTCGGGAATCTCCATCAGACGCGGCCCTTCTGTCCACAGCAGGGCAGCGCGCACGCTGGTGATCTCAAAGACCCGCTGGACGGCGAGGCGATAGGCAGCAAGCTGATGAATATACGCGGCGGGCACCTCGGCGAGGTCTCGCGGTGGCGGCCGATTGGTCTTGTAGTCGACGATGAGAAGTCCATCCCCCGTCTCGACCAGCCGGTCGATCTGGCCGGCAATGCGTAGCGGCGCGCCTGAGCCGCTGGGCGGCTGGATTTCGGCGACGATGGCGACCTCGGCGCGCGACTGCGGACCAAAGACCTGCGCGAAGCCCGGATCCTTCAGGACCGCGATGGTCTCCTTGATGATGCTCGAACGTACGCGCTGAGGAAGTGCGCGTGCTCGTGCCTCCAGGAAGGCCGTCGCAGCGCGTGCCCAGCCGTTCGACGCACATGTCGGCAGGTATTGCAGGAGCGCGTGTGTGAGCGTGCCGCGCAGGAAGCGGTTCTCGCCGCCGAGCCCCGCCCCGGGCGGGGTGCCTCTTGCTGGCCGATTGGCGGAGACTGCAGGCGGCTCGATCGGCTCGCCATCGGTGTCGATGTCGAGTGGCGCGAGCCGCGAGGGCGCAATGGGAATGGCGAGTGCCAGCTCGCGCGGGGCTTTTCGATGCGCCCATTCGGGAAGGGCCGCCGGCGCGGCATCCGGGCTCAGGTCATGCTTTCGGGCTCCGGGCGGCGCCGTCTGCGGCGCAGTCAGGCGCTGGACCGTGCGCCTGCGCTCATCCTCGGCTTCGGCAAGCCGACCGGCGAGGCCGGTGCAGATGAGCTCGTACCAGCAGTCGGGGGGCCTGTTGGTTTTGCCGTCATAGCCGCAGACGTAGAGGCGGTCGCGCGCGCGCGTGAGGGCGACATAAAGCAGGCGGTTGCGCTCCTCCGCTTCCTCCGCCGCCGCCTGCGCCCGCGCGTTGGCAATGGCGGCGACGCGCGCGGCGCCTTTCGTGGCCGGCCACACCACGGGATTGGCATCGCCCGCCGTGCCGGCAGCATCGGCAAGCTCGACGAGGCCGCCCTTCGTCCCGCCCGATCGCGTGCTGCAAGTGTCCGGCAGGAAGACGATCGGCGCTTCGAGACCTTTGGCACCATGCACGGTCATGACGCGCACCTGGTTGCCGCCATGCTCGAGGTCGCGCTTGATCTCGCGCCGGCTCTGCCGGAGCAGGTGGAGGAAGCCCTGAAGCGACGGCGGCTCAGCCTCGTCGTAGCGCAGGGCGAGGTTCATGAACTCGTCGATGGCGTCGGCCGCTTCGGGACCGAGGCGCGCGATGAGCTTGGCGCGTCCGCCTTCCCCGTCGAGCAGCTCGGCGTAGAACTCGAAGGGCGGGCGGAAGTCGGCGCTGCGCCGCCATTGTTTGATGATCTCGGCGGCGCCCGCGAGGCGGGCATCGCCGGCATCGGCGGCGGCGAGCAAAGCACTCCACAGCGCGCCCTTCCGGCGCGGAGCGAAGCGCAGGAGGTCATCGTCGTCGAGGCCGATCAGCGGGCTCTTCAGCGCGCAAGCGAGCGCGAGGTCGTCCTCCGGCAACAGCACGACCTCGCCGGCGGCCATCAGGTCCTGGATGGCAAGCTGCTGCTCGAGGGCCATGCGGTCGGCGCCCGAGACCTGAATGCCGCGCTGTTTCAGCGCCGCGATCAGGGCGGGAGCAAGAAGCCCACGCCGGCGCACCAGAATAAGGATGTCGCCAGCCTCGATCGGCCGGTCTTCGCTTTCGAGCCGTTCGCCCGTATCGAGCCAGTGCCTGATCTGATCGGCGATGCGCGCGGCGAGCCGGGACGCGGCCGATGCCGACGGCTGCTCGTCGAGCGGCATGAAGGCATCGCTTTCGGGGGCTGCAGCGGGCGCTTCCGGTGTCCAGATTTCGACGAGGCCGGCATGACCCTCGCGATGTGGCTGATGGCGGATCGCGCCGCCGGTCCACGTGAGGCCGCGCGTGCGCGCGGGATCGGCGAAGACGGCATCGACGGCTGAGAGCACGGGCGGCGCCGAGCGGAAGGAAAGCGTGAGCGGGACGGCGTGCCAGGGATGAGCGACGCCGCGCGCTCTCTCGGCAAAGCGATTGCCGAATTGAGCGAGCATTTGCGGTGCGGCACCCTGGAAGCCGTAGATCGACTGCTTCTCGTCGCCGACGGCGAAGATGGTGCGCGTTGTGTCGCCATGCCCGGCGGAGTCGCTGAAGAATTCCGTAGCGAGGCCCGCAACGACGCGCCACTGCATGGGGCTCGTGTCCTGCGCCTCGTCGACGAGAATGTGCCTGAGGCCGCCATCGAGCTTGAAGTGCACCCACTGCGGGACGCCGCCCTGATCATCCGTCAGGAGAGCGGCCGATTTCGTGATGAGGTCGTCATAGTCGAGGGCCGCGCGCCGTGCCTTCGCGGCCGCATAGCCCGTGCGTACGTCGTCGGCGAGACGGAGCAGCGCGAGCGAGACCTCCAGCGTCTCCAGTGCGAGGCGCGTCTCGTCGAGTTCGATGAAGCGGTCCTGGGCGGCGTCGAGCTGCTCCTTGAGGCCGGGATTGGCGTTGGCCGTTGGCTTCGTGATCAGGTTCTTCCGTCTCTCGCCCTTCTCCGTGAGGAAGAATGCGGCAAGCGCCTGTGCGCGCTCCACTGGGCCTGATGCTGAAACCGCGGCACGAAGGCGATCCGCAGCCGTGCAATCATTGGCAGAACCACCACTGAGCGCCGTGATCGCGCGATCGAGGAGATCAGGCGGCAGCAGCGCGCCGGTCGCCGCCAGCACATCGGCGAGCGAGACGCCTTTGCGGATGCCGAGAGCAGCGCGATAACGCGCGTCAGCCTCCGAGAAGTCCACGACGTCCGATGTCAGCTCCGGGCGCACGGCATCGAGCCAGTTGCGCTTGGCGATCATCGCGCCGAGCATCTGGTCGAAGCGATCGTCCGTCGCGTGCGCCACGATCGTCCTGAGCGCGGCGTGGAGCTCGGGACTGCGTGCCGCGTCCGAGGCCTTCTTGAGCGTCACGTCGATCGCTTCGCGCAAGAGTGCGCGCGCGTGCGCCTCGTCGAGGACCGCAAAGCCGACTGGCACGCCGGCTTCGAGAGGGAAGCGCTGCAGCAGGCGCTCGCAAAAGGCGTGAATGGTCTGCACCTTGAGGCCACCGGGCGTCTCGATGGCGAGGGCGAAGAGCTGGCGCGCCTGCTCCATTTCATCGATGGTGGGCGCGCGACCCAGCAATTCATCGAGCGACTTGTGCAACTTGTCGTCCGGCGTGCTCGCCCACTCGGCAAGACGTTTGAACACGCGCGTCGACATCTCCGTCGCGGCGGCCTTGGTGAAGGTGAGACAGAGAATGTGCTGGGGGTTCGTGCCGTCGAGAAGGAGGCGGAGCACGCGCGAGGTGAGCACGTGCGTCTTGCCCGTGCCGGCATTCGCACTCACCCAGGCGGACGCCCGAGGGTTGGCCGCACGATTCTGTGCGGCCGTGGTCTCGGCAAGGAGGGACTTGAGATCGGGAAGGCTCATGCCTCGCTCTCCCCGTCATCTCCGTCGCCGCCGCCGCTCCATTCCGCGACGCGTGCGAGGTGGGCGAAGTCGTCGTAGCGGTAGTCGAAGCGCGCACGCCGCACGGCACGGTAGGGTTGCTGCGGATCGTTATAGGCGGCGACGAGCGCACCGAGGCCATCGATGCAGAAGTCCGCGAGCGCGTGGACGTCGTCCGTCTTGACGGTCTGCTCGCGGCCAGCAGGTATGCCGCCGGTCGCGCGGATGTAGCGCAGTGCGTCGATTGTATCCGTGTCGAGACCGGCAAATCCTTTTGCGCGGGCGATGGCGGCTTCGAGTGGAAGCTGCGGCGCTGTCCCGTCGAGGACGGACTTGTTGTCGGGTGGCGTGCCGGTCTTGTAGTCCGTGATCACGAGGCCGGCCGGCGAGACGTCGATGCGATCGGCGCGCGCTGTCAGCGTGAACGCGCCGCCGGGAGCTTCGAGCACGCGCTTGCCGTCGACCTCGGTGAGAATGCCTGTGATGCCGTCGCGGCGTGCGGGCTCGGTTGCAGCGAACCATTCGGCAAAGCGCGCGATGCGCGGCAGCCAGAAGGCGGTCACGCGCGGATGTGCCGCGTAATCCCGGAACACTTGTTCCGCTTCGTGCATCAGCGCGCCGGCGATGTCATCCGGCAGCGTGCTCGGGAACTTCCTCGTGAAGCGCGAGAGCGCCTCGTGAATAATGATGCCCTTCTCGCGCGGGCCGGGTGTCGCGCCGAGCGGGCTCAGCGCTTCGAGCGCCAGAATGTGGCGGGCATAGAGGCCATAAGGATTCTTGATCCAGAGCTCGATCGCCGAGGCGCTGAGGGTGCGCGGGCGGAGTTCGAGGGCGGGGCGCGGCTCGGGCGCTCGCACGGGCTCGGCTTTGCCGACGCGAGCGTCGCGCGCGCGCGCCCATCCGAGCCACGGCCGCTTTGGCTTCAGCACGTCGGCGAGCCCCATGCCGCCGAGCAATGCGTCGATACGCATGAGCCAGCGCGAGGGGACGGTCGGCGCGCCATCGACGCGGTTCGCGCGCGTCAGTACGACCTCGCTTGCGCCAAATAGGCCCGTGACGTCGAGGGCCGCGCGTCCGATGGCGACCTCGGGCGATGGCAGGCCGAGGCTGGCGCGCATGGGTCTGTTGAGCCAGGCGCCGGGATCGGCAGCCGCGGGCCACGTGCCTTCGTTGAGCGCGCCGAGGATGACGAGATCGGGTTGCTGAAGGCGCGCCTCGTAAGGGCCCCAGATCGAGAGGCGGGGGTGCACGGCAACACGGGGGCGCACGGTCACGTTGCCGGCGAGCGCGCGATAGAACTCGGCATAGTCGGCCAGTGGAATGGCCGGCGCCCACAGGTTCGGATCGCCGAGTGCCGCAAGGAGGCGGTCGGCTTCCTCGCCATCCTCGTCATGCCAGAGGCGCGACGGCGCCGTATCGTCGCCGGGCGCAGCAAGCGCATCGGCGGCCGCACGGTGGGCGGCGGCGAGCACGTGCAGCGCTTGCGGCGTATTCTCGGCGACAAGTGT
>CAUJKI010000520.1 GCA_963205015.1 Pseudomonadota bacterium | reverse complement strand
ACGGCTGCGCAGATCACAACAGGCGGCGACCGGAAGCTGTTACATCATAGCGGCTCCTCTCGCGAGCTACATCAACGGAACTCGAAGTTGCTTCGTATGGCCCCGAGCACCTCGGGCGGAGGCTTCGAGAACTTGCGCCGTATCGACGCCGGCCAAGCGCAGTTCGGGATAACCCACCCAGAGACGATGTCGCAAACCTGCACCTGATGCCGTTCATGTTTGTCTACACGCCGATGCTGATGCCGAAGGGCTTCAATGCCGAGGTCGCCTACACGTGGGTGTTCCTCTTCCTATCAGCGCTGCCTTATGGCGCCGGTGCGGTCGGTTACCTCTTAGCGCCGCTGACGAAAATCGAGCGTGTGCTACTCATCGCCGCCGGCTGCGGTATGGCGTTCCCCGGGATGATGAGCAATCTGGTCGGCGCGGGCGTGTTCCTCGCGATTCTCGGGCGTCAACGGATTGCAGCGCGCGGCACGCAGTTGCGTGGGGTGACATGACCCGTTCCGCACTTGGCGCGCGGACGCTCGCACGGACCCGGGTGTCGGCGACGGTCGATGGCGCCGGCGTAAACGGTTATGTCGTTTCGCTGGTAGCTGTTTCGAAAGCGATTGATGTCGCCAACCGCTCGGGAATCGCGGTTGTCGGCGGCAGCAACACCTGGTTTAGCGGAAGGCTTGCATACTACGTCGAGCGCACTGCACAAGAGGGCCTAGTTGCCGTCCACGTCGCGGACACTACGGCGCGCGTCGCGCCGTTCGGCCGCTCGGAACGCATCCTCGGGACTCACCCTGCTGCATTCGCGTTTCGATGCGAGGAGGAGTCGATCGTTCTCGACATTGGCACGAGCTCCGTCACCTGGGGAGAGACGCTGCTGCGCCAGGCGACCGGCCGTCCGCTCAACGCGGGGACGGCAGTCGACGCGCAGGGCCGGGCAACAGTCGATCCTGCCGACGCATCTGCGGGCGCCGTCCTGACCTGGGGCGGCCCGCGCGGCTACGCAATCTGCATAGCCGCGCAGTTGCCTGCCATCCAATCCGCGTCGATGCGTGACGGCGATGCTCGCCGTCGCGCCGAATTTGTACGGTTGACGAGCGTTCCCCTTGCAGATGCCCTCGACCTCCGGAGCGAGCATCGCGTAGAGCTTGCCCTTGTCCTTCGGCCGTTGCGTGCGAATGCGTTCGGCATGCTCCATCATCGTCTGCAACCGATGCGGCGTTGCGCCCGATTCGGTCGTGGCCGTGGCGATCTTGCGCGGCGCCTCGCGCAGCACGATGCGCAGCGCCGCGCGCTGGCGCTTGAGCGCACGGCGCAGCCACTTGTACTGCTTGGCGTGCGCGTAGCCACCGGTACGCCGGCGAAGCGTCTTGCCTTCACGCGCGAATGTCTGCTTCAGTGCGATGCCGGCGGACTTTGCTGCTGTGACGACCTTGTGTCGTGCGATCTCGAGGAGCCGACTATCGGTCGGAAACGCGATCGCCTTCCCCTGCACGCTCGAGTCGACGATCACGCGCTCGAACTCGTTCGGGCGCACCGCCTTCGTCACTACCGCCGTGTCGATCGTTGCCTTGAGCAACTCCACGACACCGTCCTCGCCGATGGCCGTACGGAAGCGGCCGATCTGCGTAGCGTCCCATGGCGGCTGCGGCTCGGAGTACTCGTTGCCGCGGAAGAACTGCCAGATGACATTCTCGGCGCAGCGCTCGACCAGTTCCTCGTCGCTCAGGTTGAATGCGTGCTTCAGGTACAGCAGCGAGGCCATCAGGCGGATCGACAGGCGCAGCCGTCCTACCGCGCTTACGCCCGAGCCGACGAACTGGGCGCCCGGGCCGAAGAGATCGATGTCACTGACGAGCGTCCCCGCACGGTTTTTGTGCGTCAACGCCGGGGCGAGCGCGGCTTCGATTCTCTGCCACGGCATGCGTTGCGCGAGGGCGGCAAGCGGGTCGCGAAGATCGATCATCTGATCGAGGCGGCTGCAGAGAAGATGGTCGGTGGCCAATCCGCAAAACCTCGTTCGGATCGCTGTGAAAGCTCTCAGGTTCCGCGACCGATTACAGATTTCTGGGAGTTCACGCCACTCGTGATGAGCCGGAAATCAAGCATCGACGCGGCTTTGCGGCATTTCGCAGGGCCGACTGACGTCATCCAAAAAAATCATTGGCCATTATGCATACAGAGCGCCTCAATCTGATTGAGCACTGTGATGCGGCACTGGCTGGCTCACGGCCTGAAGCCGCACCTCGTTCGCGGCTTCAAGGTCTCGCGCGCCCCGGAGTTTGCAGCCGCGCTGGAAAATATCGTGGGTCTGTCTATATCTCCGCCCGGGTACGCTCTGGTGCTGTGCTGGGACGAGAAAGGCCAGGTGCAGGCGCTGGACCGCATACAGCCGAGCCTGCTGCAACGCAACACTAAAGGCTGATCAATGTCGACTGCAGTGATAGTTGCGCAGACGTTCTTGAATGGACTCGCGCTGGGTATGCTCTATCTGTTGATGGCGGTCGGATTCACCCTTGTGTTCGGAACGATGCGTGTGGTGAATTTTGCGCACGGCGAGTTCTACATGCTTGGCGCATTCGTCATGTATTTTGCCGTTGTACGCGCCGAGTTGCCTTTCCCCATTGCGATCGGATTGTCTTTTGGCTCGGTATTCCTTCTGGGTGCCGTCGTTGAGCGTCTTGCATTCCATGCATTCCGCGGGCACGAGCTCAACGGAATGATTGTATCGATCGGGGTCGCATTGGTCATGCAAAATCTAGCTCTCATGGCTTTTGGGGCATCGCCGTTGGCAATGCCCTCGTACGCGACGGGCGTGCTGCGTCTCGGCCCGCTGGTGCTTGCGAATTCGAGACTGTTTGCGATCGGTATATCGTTGCTGACGCTCTTGCTCTTTTACGGCCTCATCATGCATACGCGCCTGGGGCGGGCACTGCGCGCAGTGGTGCAGGATAG
>CAUJKI010000519.1 GCA_963205015.1 Pseudomonadota bacterium | reverse complement strand
CGTCCGCCGTCTTGCAGAGTTCTAGCAAACGCTCACGTTGCGCTTCGTTCTTGAGATCGACGACGACGCTCTTCTTGCCGCGATTGAGATTGCGGAAGAATACTGTGCTCGGGCCGTCCGAAAGCCCGATGTGGCGACCTGGATCGCCTTCGCCCGGCGCCTCGACCTTGATCACCTCGGCACCATGATCGGCCATGGCGAGCGTGAGATACGGGCCCGGCAGGAAGACGGACAGATCGATGACACGGATGCCCCGGAGCTTCATCGGCGTCCCGGCTCCAGAGCGACCGCCGGCAGTCCGAACTCAGCATTGTCGGCGCCCATGGGCGAACAGACAGACTGCTCCAGACGCCTGCCGTTGATCTTGATCGGATTACCAAGCACACGCATACCGGGCATCGCCGGATGCGGCACAGTACGGACCATGTCGGTCGTCTTCAGGAAGGGATTGTCCAGTGCGCTTGCGAGGTCGAGCACCGGCGCTATCGGCAGCCTGCTGCCGAGCTTGTCCAGCCAGTAGCTGCTCGGCCGCTTCTTCAACTCCGCATCGACGATCTCGGTGATCGCATCGCGATTCTTCTGCCGGTTCCCCATGGTCGCAAAGCGGATATCCTGCGCGAGTTCGGGGCGTCCGATGGCGGAGGCCAGCTCGCCCCAGAACTTGTCAGTCATGCACATGATGAAAACCCACCCGTCCGCGGTCGGGAAGGTCTGCACTGGCGCGACCGAGTAGTGCGCGCTGCGCTGCTGACGCACGGAAACGTGCCCTTCATTGAGATACCAGCGAGCGACATAGCCGAGCTGGTGCACCGCGACCTCGAACAGGCTCACGTCGACGTCACAACCTTTGCCCGTCGAGCGCGCCTGCAAAACGGCTGCAAGCAGACCGACGGCTGCCGTGAGCCCCGTCGTCTGGTCGATCATGGAGGGCGCGCCGATCCGAGAGGGCGGGCCATCCGGCTCGCCGGTGAGATCCATGAGGCCGGATTCGGCCTGCATGAGATAGTCGTAGCCCGGCCGCGCCGTGCGCTCGTTATCGCGCCCGTAGGCCGAAATATGCACACACACGATCGACGACTTGACGGATGCAAGCGAGGGATAGTCGAGACCCATCTTCGCCGGCAGATCCCCGCGCAAGTTGTTCATTACGACATCAGCTTTGGCGATCAGACCGTTTAGCGCCTTGCGGCCCTCATCGCTGCGCAGATCGAGCGCGACGCTCTTCTTGCTGCTGTTGAACGATTGGAAATATTCGCTATCGTTTTCCCCTAAATAGTAAGGGCCGGTCTTGCGCGCCGGATCGCCACCGATTGCGGCATTCTCGATTTTGATGACCGTCGCCCCAAGCTCGGCAAGAAGCATCGTCCCGTAGGGTGCGGCGCCGAACTGCTCGATGGATACGATCTTCAAATCTTGCAGCGGCTTCATGCGACAGGGTTCCTCTTGATCCAGTTCTTGGAGATGATGATGCGCTGCATCTCGTTCGTACCCTCGCCGATGCAAGTGAGCGGCGCGTCACGATAGAGGCGCTCGATGTCGTACTCCTGCGAGTAGCCATAGGCGCCGTGGATGCGCATGCCTTCGATGGAATTCTCGAGCGCGGCCTCGCTCGCGAAATACTTCGCCATGCCGGCTTCCATGTCGCAGCGCTCGCCGCGATCGAACGACGCCGCCGCATCGAGCGTCAGCAGCCGCGCCGCCCTGGCGCGCGTTGCCATCTCGCCGAGCTTGAGCTGGATGGCCTGGTGCTCGCAGATGGGCTTGCCGAAGGTCTTGCGCACCTGCGCATACTGCGTTGCGAGCCTCAGCGCGCCCTCGGCGATACCGACACCGCGCGCCGCGACGTTGATCCGCCCGAGCTCGAGGCCTCCGGTCGTCTGGTAGAAGCCTTGCCCCTCGATCCCGCCTATCAGATTGTCCTTCGGAACGCGATAGTTCTCGAAAACCAGCTCCGCGGTATCGATTGCCTTATAGCCGAGCTTCTTGAGCTTGCGGCCGACCGTGAAGCCCTCTTTCTTGGGCGTGATGAACAGGCTCAAGCCCGAGTGCCGCGGGTTGGCCTCCGGATTGGTCTTGACCAGCATGGCGAAGCATGAGCCCTCGGCACCGTTCGTGATCCACATCTTGGTGCCGTTGATGACGTAATCATCACCATCGCGGCGCGCCGTCATGCGAATGCCTTGCAGGTCGGTCCCGGCATCGGGTTCGGTCAAGGCAAGGCCGCCGCGGATCTCCCCCGAGGCGATCTTCGGTAGCCACTGCTTCTTCTGCTCCGGCGTACCGAACTTCTCGATGGCGAGCGCGAGCATGAGGTGCGAGTTGAAAATGCCGGTGATCGACATCCAGACCGAAGAGATCGTCATCACGATCTTCGCGTAGGTCGATGCCGGCAGGCCGAGACCGCCGTACTCGGTACTGACCGTCGCGCCGAACAGGCCAAGCTCCTTCATCTGCTCGACGATGTGATCGGGATAGCGGTCGGCATGATCGTACTCGCGCACGATCGGCTTGAGCTCGCGTTCGGTCCATCGCTCGATCATGTCGAGGAGCTGGGCTTCGTCGCCCGTATCGTTCATCGCACTACTCATCATCGCATCCCGTAGCTGCTCCAAAGTTGTCCAGACAATAGAATTTCGACGTCGCCTGCTCAAGGCATTTATTGAGCGGCTTCCATGCACGAGGCATAAATGTTGTCTGGACAAATTTTGTGTCGTCCGCAAGCGCGTGGCAACGCAACCTTCGGACGCGCGTTGCACGGGCGAGGTGCCTGATCGAGATCAAGCGCACGGGGGCGACCCGAGCTTAGAAACATACCATCCATGCACAACCTGGGCTCGTGGACAGCAAACGGAGGCTTTCACAATGTCCAAAAAGCCGAAAACGATCGAGGAATTATCCCCCGAGGAGCTGCCGCCGCTGGCTATCTCGCCGGAGAAGGTGTGCTTCATCATCCTCAAGGCGCGCGAGTTCGACGCGAAGGATGTCGTGACGGAGCCCGATGTCGCCTCCAATCCGGCGGACGACAACATGGTCTCGGTTCTGGAGGATCACGGCAACGATCCGGTCGAGGAGGAGCTGACCACCTTCATCTCCGGCCTCAGCGAGGACGAGCAGATCGATCTCGTTGCGCTGGCCTGGCTCGGGCGGGACGACAACACGCTCGATGATTGGGCCGAGCTCCGCGAGGAGGCCGCCAATGCCCATCGGGCTCAATTGACTCACACGGCCAAATATCTGCTCGGGCTACCGCTGCTCGGTGACCACCTCGATGAGGGACTATCCCTGTTCGGGCTCTCCTGTGAGAACTTCGAGGCCGACCAGCTCTGAGCGCGGCGCCGCGGCGTGCGCTAGACGGGATGCGATCGCGCGTTCGCTTGCGCGCTCGCGAGGATCTCCGCCCGCGTGCCTGCGGCGGTGACATAGCTCTGCGGAGTGATGTCGAGGAGCCCGGCAATATCGCGGGCCGCGGCGACTACGTCCTCCGTCCTCACGCCTGTCTCGACTCCCATTTCATTCAGCATGTGGACGATATCCTCGCTGGCAAGGTTGCCGACCGCACCCATGGTCGTCGGCGTCATGATGCCGCCGCCGATGCCGCAGATCGCCCCTTCGATGAACGACGCTCCCGCATCGAGTGCCGCCAGAATATTGGCAGGGCCATTGCCGGACAGATTGTGCACGTGAAAGCCGACCTCGATGTCGGGGAAGCGATCGAGTGCCTGACGGAACAGCCCGCCGACGTGCCGCGGGTCCTCCATGCCGAGCGAGCCAGCAAAATAATAGCGCTTGATGCCGCCGTTGCGCAGCCGGGCCAGTAGATCGAGCACGCGGCTTTCCGGAATGCGCCCCTCGTAAGCGCACCACATCGTCATGGCCATAGCGAGCACGAACGGCGTATGTGCCGCGTCAGCGACGCGGAAGGTCTCTATGGCCGCTTCGACGCCCTGCTCGAGCGTCATGTTCTGATTCTTCAGGTTGTAGATCTCGCTGACCGCGATGAGACCAAGGATCTCCCGCGACTTCGCCGCAACGGCACGCTGGGCGCCACGAGGATTCGGCGCCTGCGCCCGATAGACGATCCCTGGACGGCGCTTGATGCGCTCCATGACCTCCTCGGCATCCCTGAGATGAGGAATGACGCGCGGATGTGCGAAATTCGTGACCTCGACGACAGGAAAACCTACCTCGGAAAGGCGATTGACCATAGCCACCTTGGTGTCCGTGTCGACCCAGCGGTGAAAGCTCTGCAGGCCGTCGCGCGGGGCGACCTCGACGACCGTGGTGCGGGCAGGAAGAGAGAGCATGTCGTTCCTCGATCCACGAAGTGCCTTCGGTTCAGACGGTTTCGCTCGAAAGGCACGACACCGCAAGAGCCCGCGATACGGGACGCGCGTTCGCTCTATCCGCAGATTGTCCTGAAC
>CAUJKI010000518.1 GCA_963205015.1 Pseudomonadota bacterium | reverse complement strand
TCCCGACAAGCTGCTGCCGCCCAAGAGCTGAGGGCTTCGGCTGGAGTAACGAACGGGTCGCGGCTATGCCGCGGCCCGTTCGGCTATCCACTCATTCAACGGTAATGCATTTGAGCGAAGGGGGCTGGCGCCATGAGCACGAACATCAAAGATGCAGATCCCGAGGTGAAAGCCCCCGTCGCCGACGAGGAGTTCATCGGCACGCGGCGTATCCTCAGAAGCTGGGAGCTGAAGCTCGTCGCGGTGCTTTGCATCACCTTCACGATCTTCCACCTCCTCGTGCTCAATGTGTATTCGCTCGAGCCGCTGCTCTTCCGCGCGATTCACGTCGGCTGGGGACTGACGATCGGCTTCCTCATCTCGGCGCCCTTCTCGCGTGCCGGCGCCGACGGCGTTCCCTGGTACGACTGGATCCTGGCCGCTGCGTCCGCGGCCTGCGCCGCCTACATCTGGTGGGAGCTCGATGGGCTTCTCTTCCGCGCCGGCGCGCAATTCACGACCGGCGACGTGATCACGGGTGTGGTCGGCACGTTCCTCGTGCTCGAGATCTCGCGGCGCATGACGGGGCTTGCGCTGCCGATCATCGCCGGCGTCTTCATCGTCTACTGTTTCGTCGGGCCGTGGATGCCGGGCGTTCTGCGCCACAACGGCTTCGCCATCGACCGCTTCTTTACCTACATCTTCAGCGAGTACGGCATCTTCGGTGTCACGACGCAGGTCTCCTCGACCTACATCATCCTGTTCGTGACGTTCGCTGCCTTCCTGCAGGTCTCGAAGGCCGGCGACTACATCAATGACGCGAGTAATGCGCTCTTCGGCTGGGCGCGTGGCGGCCCCGCAAAGGCGTGCGTCGCCTCGGGCGTCGCTTTCGGCGCCATCTCCGGCTCGGCCGTCGCGAACGTCGTCGAATCTGGCATGGTGACGATTCCGATGATGCGCCGGTTCGGCTATGACCTGCCGACCGCCGCCGCGATCGAGGCGACATCCTCGACGGGTGGTCAGATCACGCCGCCGGTGCTCGGTGCCGGCGCGTTCCTCATGGCCGAGATCACGGGCATTCCCTATTCGACCATCGCTCTCGCGGCGGTCGTGCCGTGTATTCTCTTCTACATTGCGTGCTGGATTCACGTCGACCTGCACGCGATCCGCCTCGGCGTGCGCGGTCTCCCTTTCTCCGAGCTACCGTCGATCAAGGCCATCGTGCCGCGCGCCTACCTGCTCGCGCCGATCATCGTGCTCGTCTACGTGCTGCTTGACGGCTACTCGCCCTTCCGCGCCGGCTCGCTCGGCATTCTGACGGCACTGATCGGCGGCGCTATCGCCCTTTGGTTCCGGGATTTCGACGAAAAGGGCAATGTCAGCACGGAAGGCGCCGAGACACTCAAGGCCATGCTCTTCACCACTGTCGTCCGCTTCATCCTGATGGCGGGTCTCGGCTTCGGCATGATGGGGTTGATCATCAACGTGTTCCCGCAGCTCCCGGGCTATTTCGGCATTGGTGGAGCGATCGCGCTCATCGCGGTTGCGGCGCTGGCGTTCGG
Organism: Pseudomonadota bacterium; assembly: GCA_963205015.1. Lineage (GTDB taxonomy): Bacteria > Pseudomonadota > Alphaproteobacteria > Rhizobiales > Hyphomicrobiaceae. Next base: position 8,422 of record CAUJKI010000518.1, on the reverse strand, counting down.
CTGGGGGCGCACGCTCGAGTCGCTCGAGAAGGCGGCGCGTGACAGCATCCAGCTTGTTGCGGTCTGCGCGTGCGCCGGCATCATCGTCGGCGTGGTGGCGCTTACGGGCGTCGGCGGCCGCTTTTCCGAGCTCATCCTCGGCCTCGCGGGCGCGAGCCATTTCATCGCGATGATATTCGCGGCGCTGATCGCGCTCATTCTCGGCATGGGCATGCCGACGACGGCGGCCTATGCGATTGCCGCCGCGGTGATCGCGCCGGGCCTCACCAAGATCGGCGTCGATACGCTCACCGCGCATATGTTCGTCTTCTACTTCGCGGTCATCTCTGCCATCACGCCGCCGGTCGCACTCGCCTCGTTTGCCGCGGCGGGTATGGCGCAGGCCGACCCATGGAAGACATCCTTCATCGCGGTCAAATTCGGCCTCGCGACTTTCATCGTGCCTTTCATGTTCTATCTCTCGCCCATCCTACTCATGCAGGGAGAATGGCCTGCCATCGTTCAGGCAACCATTGCCGCCTCGATTGGCGTCTGGTTTCTGGCCGGCGCGAGCGAGGGCTGGTTCGGCGGCCGCCTCGCGGCGCCCCTGCGCGTGGTCATGGCCGTTGCGGCGCTGTGCCTGATGCATCCCGGCACGTACACCGACATGATCGGATTGGCGCTCGGCGTACCGATTTACATTTACCAGCGCTTTTTCGGTGGTGGCGGTCAGGCCGCCGCAGCCTGACTACGACGCGAGATAGTCGCGGAGCGAGGCCAGCAGCGTCGCAATGCCGATGAGCGCCAGCGTGGCCATGGCCGCGTGACGGAAATGGCGCGCGCCGCCGTAGGTGAAGTAGCGGCTCCCGAGCAGGATGGAGCCGCCGTAGATGGGCAATAGCAGCAGCCCGGTCACGATCGCCTGCTTCGTGAAGAGGCCGAAGTACAGAAGCGGCAGCAGCGAGGAGAGCGAGACGGCGGTCATGAGCGCGAGCACGTTGCCGCGCTGCTGGGTCGGCGTGCCAGGCCGCGAGAGGATGACCGCGACGACGGGCGGGCCGCCGATGCCGGCCGTGCCCTGGATCAGTCCACCAGCGATGCCGGCCCCGATGAGAATGGGCCGCCCGACCTGCTGCTCGAGGCGCCAGCCGCGCATGAGCATCGCCACCATGATGACGACGAGCGTCGAGATCACGATTTTCATGAGGGCGGGACTCACGCTCACCAGGATCCACGTGCCGAGCGGCGTGCTGAGCAGGATGGCGAGCGAGATCGGCACGACGATCGGGCGCTCGGAAGCGCGGATGGCCTCCGGCAAGAGCTGCAGCAGCGTCGGAATGCCGATGACCGTCATCGCGGCAACAGCCAGGCGTGGTTCATAGGCGAGGCTCAGCACCGGAATGGTGACCAGCGCCGCGCCGAAGCCGACGAAGCCGCGCATGAAGCCGCCGACAATCGCCGCCAGGCACACGGCAGCAAAGCGGGCGTCGAGCGGCACCCCGAAAATTTCCGGCACGTCGTCCCTCCCGCCTCTCACAAGTGGGCATAGTGGCGGGTCGATTGCGCGTTGGCCAGCGCCGCGGCGGAAAAGGAGGGGCGTCGTGCGTGCATGAGGGAGCACGGCATTCCCCTTGAGATGCGCCAGGGAGAATGCCCTCGCTCGGCCTTGCCTGCCGTCAGGTTTTCAGCTCGGCCCGCTTCCTCGCCAGTGCCCGATCGACGAAGCCGAGCCGGTCCTGCCCCCAGTAGATGACGCCGTCGAGCACGAAGGAGGGAGCGCCGAATACGCCGAGCGCAAGGGCCTCGTCGCTGTACATGCGATAGAGCTCCTGCACGCGCGGGCTCTTCTCGGCAGCGACCAGGGCCGCGCCGTCATAGCCGTTCTCGTCGGCAATCTGGCGGCGCGTCTCGGGAAGCGCAATGTCACGCTCCTCCGACCACACGGCCCTGAGGATCGCATGCGAGAGAGGGAAAGCGTCGAGGCCCTGATCCTGGGCGGCGATAACCATCCAGCCGGCATACTTGTTCCAGTCGGGATCGGCAGGGATGGCGTGGGGATAGTAACGGGGCTTGAGAACCAGCGGCATCCCGAGATATTCGCTCCAGCGGGCGAGCTCGAGGTCGTGATAGGCGCGCCGCGGACCGGGGCGCGTGCGGATTGGCACGCCGCCGGTCTTCGGCACGACCGATTGGAAGTCGAAGGGCTTGAGCAGCAGGCGCACGCGATGGCGGCGGACGATATCCTGAAGCTGCGGCCCTGCGAGATAGGCCCAGGGCGAGGACAGACTGTAGTAGCAGTGAAGCTCGATCATGGGCGCGCCCCTGGGGTGAATGGAAAGCGGAGACCAGAATGGCGGAGATCTGGCAGGGCGTGAAGAGTACACGCGACGAGACGGCGCTCGCCCGTCAGGCGGAGCGCGCCCGCCACGATCTCGACATGCTGAACTACCCGCCCGCCGATTGGGTTCCTGAGACGACCGGCGCCGATGGCCGGCCCATGCTCGACGTGCTGGTCGTCGGCGGTGGTATGTGCGGGCAGACGGCGGCATTTGCACTTCAGCGTGAGGGCGTACGCAAGGTGCGTGTGATCGACCGCAATGCGCGCGGCGATGAAGGTCCCTGGGGCACGTACGCGCGCATGGAGATCCTGCGCTCGCCGAAGCACCTGACGGGGCCGGATCTCGGTGTGCCGTCGCTGACCTTTCGCGCCTGGTACGAGGCGCAGCACGGCGCAGAGGGCTGGGCGCAGCTCTACAAGGTCGGCCGCATCGACTGGCGCGACTATCTGCTCTGGGTGCGCGATGCGGTCGGCGTCGTGGTCGAGAACGGAACGGCGCTCGTATCCTTGGAGCTGACGGCGTCGGGCGTGCGCGCCACGCTCGAAGGTGCCGAGGGCGCCGAGAGCGTGTGGGCGCGCAGGATCGTGCTTGCGGGCGGACGCGATGGCGCGGGCGGGCTGCGGCTACCGCACTTTCCAGGCTTCGATGGCGCGAGCGCTGAAGCGCGCTGCCGCGTGCTGCATTCGACGGACGGCATCGAGCCCGAGCAGTTCGTGGGCAAGCGCGTCGGCGTGCTGGGCGCGGGTGCATCAGCTTTCGACTGCGCGGCGACGGCGCTCGAAGGTGGCGCCGCCGAGGTCACGATGTTCGTGCGCCGCCCGCATCTGCCGCAGGTCAACAAGTCGAAGGGGGCGAGCTATCCGGGTTTCCTGCGAGCGTTCGGGAGCCTGAGCGACGCCGACCGCTGGCGTCTGCAGACGTACATCTTCGGAGAGCAGGCGCCGCCGCCACATGAGTCCGTTCTGCGTTGCGATGTGCATTCGAACTTCTCGATCCGATTCGCCGAGCCATGGCTGGATGTCGTGCCGGATGACGGCGGCGTGAGCGTCAAGACCACCAAGGGCCGCCATGCCTTTGATGCCGTCATCCTCGCGACCGGCTTCGAGATCGATCTGGCAAAGCACCCGCTGCTCGCGTCCTTCGCCGAGAACATCCTGCTGTGGCAGGATCGCATCGCGCCGGAGCTTGCGGCGGCTGATCCGGAATGCGCGCGCCATCCCTATCTCGGCACCGGCTTTGAGCTGATTGCGCGCGATGCAGGCCGAACGCCGGGCCTCGGCCGTATTCATATGTTCAATGTCGGCGCGACCATGAGCCATGCTGCGCTTGCCGGTGACATTCCAGGCCTGCAGATCGGCGCGACGCGTCTCGCGGGCGCGATCGTCGAAAGTCTCTTTCAAGAGAGCCTGCCCGATCTTGAGGCGAGGACCAGGGCTTTCGACGAGCGCGAGCTCGCGCCGACGCGCTATCACGTGCGCTGAACCTACTCGCGGAAAGCTTCCTCGCGCCCCTTGCTGATCGCCGGCAGCAGCACGGCGATCATGAACAATACGCTCACGAGCAGGAAGCCCGCGCAGACGGGCCGCTCGAGGAAGATCCACCAGCTCCCGCGCGAGACGACGAGCGAGCGACGGAAGTTCTCTTCGATATGCGGTGCCAGGATCACTCCGAGGATGAGCGGCGCCGGCTCGCAGCCGATCTTCGGCAGCAGGTAGCCGACGACGCCGAAGAGCGCCATCACCATCACGTCGAACGTCGAGTTGTTCACGCTATAGGCGCCGATGCAGCAGAACACGAGGATCGCCAGATAGAGCCAGCGATAGGGCACGTTGAGCAGCATCACCCAGATGCGGATCAACGGCAGGTTGATGATGACCAGCATGAGATTGCCGATCCACATCGAGGCGATCATCGCCCAGAAGAGATCGGGCCGCTCGACCATCAGCTTCGGTCCCGGCACGATGCCGTGGATGGTCATGGCCGCGAGCATGAGGGCCATGACCGCGTTCGACGGCAGGCCGAGTGTCAGCAGCGGAATGAAGGAGGTCTGCGCGCCCGCGTTGTTGGCGGCCTCGGGCGCGGCAACGCCCTCGACGGCGCCGTTGCCGAATTCCTCCGGGCGCCTGGACCACTTCTTCTCGATCACATAGGCGCCGAACGAGGCGATGAGCGCGCCGCCGCCCGGCAGCACGCCGAGCAGCGAGCCGATCACCGTGCCGCGGAGGACAGCGGGCGTCGCGCGGCGCGCCTCCTCGCGGTTCGGCCAGAGCGAGGTGACGGGCTGCACTTCGGGTTTGCCGAAGGTGCGCGCGAGATTGGCGATCACCTCGCCGACGCCAAAGAGGCCCATGGCCAGCGCGACGAAGCTGATCCCCTCGGAGAGTTGCGGAATACCGAAGGTGAAGCGCGACTGGCCTGTCGTGATGTCCGTGCCGACGAGGCCGAGCATGAGCCCGACGAGCACCATGACGATCGAGCGCACGACGGAGCCCTGCGCGAGCACGACCGCCGCAATCAGGCCGAAGATCATGAGACCGAAGTAGTCGGGCGACTGGAACGTGCTCGCGATCCAGACCAGGGGTCCTGAGAAGATCGCGATGATGAACGTCGCGACCGTGCCGGCGAAGAACGAGCCGAGCGCCGCAATTGCGAGCGCCGCGCCGGCGCGACCCCGCCGCGCCATGGCGTGCCCGTCGAGACAGGTCACGACGGAGGAGCTTTCGCCCGGGATGTTGACGAGGATGGCGGTTGTCGAGCCGCCATACTGGGCGCCGTAGTAGAGCCCGGCGAGCATGATCAGAGCGGCGACAGGCGGCAGCGTGAATGTGATCGGCAGCAGCATCGCGATGGTCGCAACGGGGCCGAGGCCAGGCAGCACGCCGACCAGCGTACCGATGAGTGCACCGATGAAGCAGAACAGGAGGTTCTGCGGCGTGAGTGCCTGCTCGAAACCGAAAGCGAGTTGACCAAAGAGTTCCATTTCCGCCGGTCCTCAGAACCACCAGACGGGAATGGCGATCTTCAGGAAGTGAACGAAGAGCGTCCAGGAGAAGGCCGAGAGGATGATGCCTGAAATGACGAGCGAGAGGACCGTGTTGCCGTAGGCGGCAGGTCCCGCGACGATGACCGTGGCGACTATGGCGACCAGGAGTCCTGCGCGATCGAGGAGCAGGGCAAAAGTGACGATGCCGCCGATCACGAGGAGGAGCGGGCGCCACGCGATCTGCGTGTCGACCGGCTCGCGCGAGCGCCCGGCCCGGATCAGCAGCAGGGCCCCGAGTCCGAGCAGAAGGAGCCCGATGACGAGCGGTACGTAGCCGGCGCCGATGCGCCCGGCTCGGCCGAGGCCATAGTCGGCGCTGATATAGAGGGTGGAAGCGGCGAACATGACGGTCGCCACGCCCGCCCAGAGATCAGCCTTGCCGAGCCATCCCCTGCCGACGTCGGCAGGCGGATGGGACGCTCCTTCGGAGGACATTGCCTAGCCTCGATCAGGGATGCGGCAGTCGACTCTCAGTCGACCGTCGCGCCCGACTTCTTGACGACCTCAGCCCACTGCGCACGGTCCTTCTTGATCGTCGCCTTGAACTGCTCTGGCGTCTCGTAGCGCACGGCATTGCCGATGCCGGCGAGCTTCGCCACGATCTCTTTGTTGTCGAGCACTGTCTTGATCGTCGCATTGAACTTGGCGACGATCGCTGGATCGACGCCCTTGGGTCCGAGAATGCCGTACCACGTCACGCTCTCGAAGCCCGGCAGCGTCTCGCCGATGGTGGGAATTTCGGGGAGCAGTGGCACGCGTTTCGAGGTCGACATGCCGAGCAGCCGCAACGTGCCGGCCTTGTGCTGCCCGAGCACGGTCTGGAGCTGCGCAAACTGGCAGCAGGTCTCGCCGTTCAGCATGGCTTGGATGGCGGCCGGGCTGCCCTTGTAGGGAATGTGCACCAAGTCGATGCCGGCCGCGACGTTGAACTGGGCAAAGCCGAGGTGTGTCGAGGCGCCGTTGCCGGACGAGCCGTAGTTCTGCTTGCCCGGCTGCTTCTTGAGGATCTCGATGAACTCCTTGACGTCCTTGGCGTCGATCACCTTGGGATTGACGGTCAGCACGTTCGGCACATCGACGACCGGGGCAACCGGCGTGAAGTCGGCTTCGACATCGAAGCTGAGCTTCTTGTAGAGAGACGCGTTGATCCCGTGTGTGCCCGCGGTGCCGAAGACGTAGGTATAGCCGTCAGGCGCCGCCTTCGCGACGAGCTCCGACGCAAGGTTGCCGCCAGCGCCGGCCTTGTAGTCGTAGATGATGGTCGTGCCCAGTGTCTTTTCGAGCGGCTCTTGAATGATGCGCGCAATGATGTCGATGCCGGAGCCGGCCGGGAAGCCCTGAACGATCGTGATGGGCTTCGAGGGCCATGACTGGGCGGCGGCGCTGCCGCAGAAAAGGGCCGATGCAACCACGGCCAGACCAATGCGGCCCAGCGACGCGAAGCGCGAGACGGACATGACGGAGCTCCTTTGTATGCGGCGGTCGACTAACGATGGGCGCCGGACAGGAGGGGCGTCAAGCCCGAATGTGCGCCGCGAAAGTGCTCAGTCCGCTGACGCAAGCGGCAGAATGCCTTCGAGTGCCTCCGAGATCGCCAGCGTGCGCCGGTCGGTGCCGCCCCGGCCGATCACCATGAGGCCGGTCGGCGCGTCGCCCGCGCGATGCATGGGGATCGAGATCCCACAGCAATCGAGGATGTTGAACATCATCGGATTGCGCAGGATCAGCAGGTTGATCCGGGTGTAGTCCGCGTCCTTGGCGACCTCGTCGATGCGCGGCGCGATGATCGCGGTCGTCGGCATGATCACGGCATCGAAGTCGGCCGTCGCCTCGTTGTAGGCGGCGATCGCGGCAGCGCGGCGCTCAAGAAGGCCGATGTAGAAAGCCGCATCCTGCTCCGTGCCGCGCATGATGCGCATGAGAACGCGCGGATCATATTGCTCGCGTTTCTTCGCGATCAGCTCGCGATGCCAGGCATAGCTTTCGGCGCCCGAGATGCCGCCCTTGTCGGTCATCTCGGCAATCTGCTTGAGCACGGCAAGCGGCGCGCGCGTGATGACGACACCGGCGTCCGAGATGCGGCACAGCGCGGCATCGAAGGCGGCTGCGACATGCGCATCGAGCGTGTCGAGAACGATCGTCTCTGGGACGAGGAGGCGGAGGCCCTTCAGCGGCACTTTCGGCAATGGCGCCGGCGTTTCGTCGGCAAAGATAGCATCCATGATCGCGCAGCAGTCGACCGTCCGCGCGAGCGGGCCGATGGAGTCGAGCGATGTCGCGAGCGGTACAACGCCGTCGATCGGCACGCGCCGCGCCGTCGGTTTCCAGCCGACCACACCGTTGAATGTTGCCGGCACGCGGCAGGAGCCGCCGGTATCCGTGCCGAGCGCACCGTGCGCCATGCCATCGGCGACAGTCACGCCCGAACCCGAGGATGAGCCGCCCGGAACGCGGCGCTCGTGCCGCGCCCAGGGTGACGCGGGCGTGCCGTAGTGCGGATTGATGCCGAGGCCGGAGTAGGCGAACTCGGTCATGTTGGCGCGGCCCATGAAGATGAAGCCGGCGCGGCGCAAGCGCGCGACCGATGGTGCGTCCTGTGCGGCCGGTGTCGCGTCGGCGAGCGCGCGCGACCCCGCCGTCGTGACATCGCCCGCGATATCGGCGAGATCCTTGATCGCAATGGGAATGCCGGCGTAGGGCGATGGCGCGGCGCCGGCGCGGCGGAGCGCATCCATGGCGTCGGCCGCTGCGCGGGCACGATCGGCATGGACTTTGATGAAGGCGCGCGCGCCCTCGCCGGCCGGATCCTCGATGCGTGCGAGACAGTCCTCGACGAGCTTGCGGCTGGTCGCGGCGCCGCGCGCGAGATCGCGGGCGAGGCTCGAAAGGGTAGGCAGACGGCGGGGCATCGGAGGCTTCCTCTCAAATGTGTGCCGGCGGCTTTGCGTGGCGCGGCGTCTCAGCATGAGCGGGATGACGTCATGTGCGCAAGATGTCGGCGTGCGGGACTTGCGGGCACTCTGGCGTGCGTTGCGGCGTCTATGACGGTGGGGAGGCCCGT
>CAUJKI010000517.1 GCA_963205015.1 Pseudomonadota bacterium | reverse complement strand
AAGATCTCTTCAAGCGCTTCGACATCCCGCGGACGGAGATCGATAAGTCGCACAGCCTCACCGACGAAGTCACGCGCGCGCAGGCAGATATCATCTTCGACGAGAAGGTCGCACTGTTCGCCGTGGCCCTCGGGGATCCGGCGCATCTGATGGAGAAGGCCCGCGCCGCCGGCACCAAGGTCGCCGGTCTCGTCGGCAGCGTCAATCAGGCACGAAAGCAGGTGCAAGCTGGTGTCGACATGGTAATCTGCCAGGGCTCGGAAGCGGGTGGTCACGTCGGAATCGTACCGACCTTTCCGCTGCTGCCGCAGGTCGTCGATGCTGTGAAAGGCACGCCGGTGATTGGCGCGGGAGGCATTGCCGACGGACGCGGCGTCGCCGCGGCGCTCGCGCTTGGCGCGCAAGGCGTGTGGTGCGGCACCGTCTTCCTGTTCTCCGAGGAAGTGAACCTGCACCCGCATCATCGCGACCAGGTCAACCGCGGCCGCTCCGAGGACTTTGTCGCGAGCCGCGTCTACACCGGCAAGCCGTCGCGTACGTTCCACAACGAGGTTCACAAGATCTGGGCGTCCGCCGGCATCGACCCGTTGCCGATGCCGCATCAGAAGGTGCTGATGGAGGATTTCCTCGATGCGGCGCGCAAGGCCGGCAAGCTCGAGTACGTCGCCAATCCCGGCGGCCAGGTTGCGGGGATGCTCAACGGCACGCGGCCGGCAGCGCAAATCGTCGAGGAGATGATGACCGAAGCCGAGCAGGTGATCCGCCACTCGTATGCGCTTCTGCGTGACGATCGGCCCGCCGCTACCAAGCGTGCAGGCTGAACCGCTCCATCATTTGAGGGACTTCGGCCTGATCATGAGCACAGTCGAGACGCCTGCGCTGGAAAAGCGGAACACGCCGGACATCCTGTTCACCTTCAATTCGATCGTCATCGTCGGCGCTTCCGACGAGGAGACGCGGATCGGCGGCGTGCCCATCGTCCTTCTCAAGAAGTATGGCTTCGAAGGAAAGATCTACGGGCTGAACCCGAAGTACCAGCGCGTTCAAGGTGTGCCATGCTTTGCCGAGCCGGAGGAGCTGCCCGAGCCTGTCGATCTCGCCATTTTCATCCTGTCGGGCGAGCGTCTCAAGGACATGCTGCCGCGCCTGAAGCGTAAGGGTCTCAAGGGCGTTGTCGTCTATAGCGCTGGCTTCGCGGAGTCGGGTGCCGAGGGTAAGGAGCTTCAGGCCTGGCTATCCATGTACGCGAGCGAAAACGAGATCGCGGTCGTCGGACCGAATTGCGTCGGCCAGATCTCGTTCGCGCACAACCGATCGCTGACCTTCGCCAATCCGATGATGGTGTTCCCGCGGATGGAGCCCGGTCGCGTCGCGCTTCTCAGCCAGAGTGGAGGTGTCGCCGGCAACATCTGGGCCGACGCGGTGCTGCGCGGTACGCGCTTCTCGCACGTTTTGACGACAGGCAACGAGGCCGACCTCAGCTACGCCGATTTCCTGACCTACCTCGCCGACGACCCGCACACCGATGTCGTGCTCGGTTATATCGAGGGCCTCAAGAGCGGACCGGAATTCTGCGCCGCCGCCAGGCGAATGCAGGAGAAGAACAAGCCGCTCGTGCTGTTGCGTGTCGGCCGCTCCGCCATGGGTCAGGATACGATCTCCTCGCACACCGGCCAGATGTCCTCGGACGACTCGGGCTATCAGGCCGCATTCGACCGCTACGGCGTCATCCGCGCCAAGTCGCTCAACGATCTCAACGACTACGCACGGGTTCTTTCGCTCAAGGATCTGAAACCAAAGGTCACCGTCGTGACGACGACGGGCGGCATCGCCGTCTATGCGGCCGATCTCTGCGCCGACTACGGCGTCGAGATGAGCAATCTCTCCAAAGAAACAGAGGCCAAGCTTGCCAAGTTTGTGCCGTCGTTCGGACGCATACGCAATCCCGTCGATCTGACGGCGCAGGTCGTCAACAACGCCAAGATACTCGAGGACGCCTTGCGCGCCCTGCTCGAGGATCCCGAAACGGGCATCCTGCTCTTCCTTCTGTCCGGTAAGGGCACCAAGGAGCAGTCCGAGCAGGCTATCGCTATGTTCAAGAAGTTGCAGGCCGAGACATCGAAGAAGATCGTGCTGAGCTGGACGTCGGTGCCGGCGGAGGTGCGCATGCGTGCCGCGGCAGCCGGCCTGATCGTCTACGAGGATCCGGTCAATTTCCTGCGGCCCTTGCAGGCGTACTTCCGCTTTGCCGCCAACGCCCAGGGCAGGCCGGCCGCAACGGCACGAGTCGTTTCGTCGGCGGCCAAACCGGTCGACACGCTATCCGTGCGGTCCATGCTGACCGCTGGCTCGGACGGCCGCTCCCTCCTCTCGGAGACGCGGGCCATGGAGGTCCTGGAGCGGGCCGGCGTGGCCTGCCCGAAGCGCTGGAGCGTGCGCTCCGAAGCGGATCTCGCCCGCATCGCCTCTGACGTCGTCTTTCCCTGCGTCATGAAGATTTCCGAGCCCGTGATCGCGCACAAGAGCGATGTCGGCGGCGTCAAGGTCGGCATCGCGTCGCAGGAAGAACTCGTCCAGAGCTGGCGGTTCATGGCCAAGAACCTCGCAGCTACCGAGGTAATGGTCATCGAGCAGATCGGCCGCGGCGTGGAGGTGCTTGTCGGCTGCCTTCGCGACACGACCTTCGGGATGCGCCTTGCTGTGGGTGCCGGTGGCATCTGGACCAACCTGCTGGAGGATACGGTAACCCTGATCCCACCATTCGACGCAGACTACATCCGGGCGTCCCTGCAGAAGCTCAAGATATGGGGCGCGCTTTCCGGCGGCCGCGGGCAGGCGCCTGCCGCGATCGACGCCTTGGTCGATACGATTGCCGGCACCGCTGCCGTGGGATGGTCGCTGCGGGATGTGCTGAGCGAGTTCGAGTGCAACCCGATCATCGTCACAGCCGACCGGGCGGTCGTGGTCGATGCCATCGGATTCGCGTAGTTGGAATGCAGGCGCGGATCATGAAAGATATGGTTCTCAAAGATAGTGCCCTGATTGACGTCCGGTCGGTGTCGAAGGAGTACGATACGAGCGACGGTCCGGTGCTCGCCGTGAAGCCAACCTCGCTTCGTCTGATGGAAGGCGAGTTCGTCTCCATCGTCGGCCCGAGCGGTTGCGGCAAGACCACCCTGCTGAAGATGATGGGCGGCCTCATCCCCATCACCAGCGGCGAGATCATGCTCCGCGAGACCACTGTCAAAGGACCGAGTGACGATATCGGATTCGTGTTCCAGGGTTCAGTTTTGTTGCCGTGGAAATCCTCGCAGGAGAACGTGCTGCTGCCGATCCGGGTCGCGCGGCGCACGACCAAGGAGGATATCCAGCGCGCACGCGAGCTGCTGCATCTGGTGGGGCTCGAGAACTTCGAGCACCGCTATCCGTTCGAGCTGTCGGGTGGCATGCAGCAGCGTGTCTCCATTTGCCGCGCGCTCATCCAGGATCCGTCCTGCTTGCTGATGGACGAGCCGTTCGGTGCGCTCGACGCACTGACGCGCGAGAACATGAACGTCTTCTTCAATGGTCTTTGGCGGCAGACAGGCAAGACGGTCGCGCTCGTCACGCACAGCATCCAGGAAGCGGTGTTCCTTTCCAATCGCGTGATCGTCATGAGTCAGCGGCCCGGAACCGTTCTCGACGAGATCGAGATTCCATTCCCCGCCGAGCGGACGCCGGACCTCATCGGGACCAAAGAGTTCGGGGAGCTTACAAGCCGCATACGCAAGTACTTCAGCGCCGCACATCTGGATTGATGTCGATGTGCACCATTCGATCCAATCGCAAACCGGAGACGTGTTGACGATGCGAAAGCCTCTCTCCCATGTTCCGGCGGTCCTGTTCCTCATCGCGTTCGCGATCTTCTGGGAGTATGGACCGGGCTATTTCAAGATCCCGGACTACATCCTGCCGCCGCTCTCCAGCATCGTGCGCATCTATGGCGATCCGTCCACCCTCTCGGTTTATTGGACGAATACGCTCGTGACGCTGCATGAGGCGGTGCTGGGATTGGTCATCGGCTCGGGGCTCGGCTTCCTTGTCGGAGTCGTTCTCACCGAATCTCGTGTGCTCATGAACATGATGTATCCCTACATCATCGCGCTGCAGTGCATGCCGAAAATCGCGATCGCACCGCTGCTGCTCGTATGGTTCGGCTTCGGTCTCACGTCCAAGGTCGTGATCGTCTCGCTGCTCTGCTTCTTCCCAGTGCTTGTCAACACGATCTCCGGCATTCGCAGTGTCAGCGCCGATCACTACGAGCTGTTCTACGCCATTCGTGCATCGCGCCTGAAGCGCCTCTATCATCTCGTGATCCCGACGGCGTTGCCGAGCATTTTCGCCGGCCTCGAGGTCGCAGTTGTCGTATCGCTGCTCGGTGCCATCGTCGGCGAGTTCGTCGGCGCCGAGCTGGGTCTTGGAGTCCTGCTGCTGCAGGCGCAGTTCCAGATGAACATTCCAGGCGTCTTCGCGATCCTCGGCATTCTGGCCCTGCTCGGCGTGGTGTTCAACATCACCATTCGTCTGCTGCGCAGGAAGTCGCTGTTCTGGATCGCCGGCGAGAAATAGCCTGCATAAACGATGAGGAGTGACAGCATGACGACGCTTTACAGTCTGAGCGAGGACCAGCTCGCCTTGCGCCAAGCGGCGCGGCGCTTCGCGCAGAATGAGATGTTTCCGCTGTCGATGGAAATCGAGCGCGAGCGCCGCGAGGTGCCGATCGACTTCCTTAAAAAGATGGGATCCCTTGGCTTCCTCGGCCTCGACGTTCCGACAGAGTATGGAGGACAAGGCTTCGACACGCTGACCTGTGCCGTCATCATGGAGGAGCTGTCCGGCGGCTGGTTCTCGGGCAGCAGCTTCGCTATGGCGCTCGGCATGGGACCTGTGCTCGCCGGCGGCACCGAAAAGCAGAAGCAGGAATATCTGCCGCGCATCTGCAAGGGCGAGATCATCCCGGCGTTCGCGCTCACGGAACCGACTGGCGGCTCCGATGCCGCCGCGATCAAGACCTTTGCGCGCAAGGACGGCGGCGACTATGTCCTCAAGGGCAACAAGATCTTCATCACCAACGCGCATCGCGCCGACATCCTTGTCGTCTTCGCCAAGACCAATAACGAGGCGGTGCGCGGCCAAGGCATTTCAGCCTTCCTTGTGCCCAAGGGCACCAAGGGCTTCTCCATCGGTCAGAAGTTCCGCGCACTGGCGCACCACGCCAACCCCATTTGTGAGGTTGTCTTCGACGATTGTCGGATACCGGCCGCCAACCTGATCGGGCAGGAAGGCAAGGGCTTCAGCTACGTGCACGCAACATTCGCGAAGTTCCGCGCCGTCTACGGATCGCGCTGCGTCGGCGTCGCGCAGGCAGCAATGGACTACGCGCTGCGCTATGCCAACGAGCGCGAGCAGTTCGGGCAGACGATCGCCAGCTATCAGGGCAATCGCTTCAAGATCGCCGACGTGATGACCAAGATCGAGGCGGCGCGACATCTTTCCTATCGCGCCTCGGCCATCGTCGATCAGGGCGTCGACAGCGACAACGCGCGCGTCGCCGCATCGATGGCCAAGCACTTCGGCTCCAACGTCTGCATGGAGGCGACATCGGAGGCGATCCAGATCATGGGCGGTCACGGCTACATCGCCGACCATCCGCTCGAGCGGCTCTATCGCGAGGCCAAGCTGTTCCAGATCGGCGACGGTACCAGCGAAGTGCTCCGCCTCCTGATCTCCCGCTACACCAACAAGTGCGCGACGTCCGGCGAGCCGGCGAGGCTTCCCTGATCGGCCTGGCCCTGCGCCTCAAGAACTGAACGGAGAAAGAGAAATGCCCAAGCTCGAATATGGCGCGATCGACTGCGTGGTGAACGTGTTCACGCCTACCAACTTCGATCGCGGTCAGGTTGCCACCGACGAAACCTTCCGAGACAAGATCCGTATGAGACCCGAGGATCGCGGGGGCGTCCCGATCGAGAAGTTTATCGAGAAGATGGATCGCGCCGGCATCGAGCGCTCCTTCATCATCGCTTACCGCAACGGCGACATGCGCGTCGAAGGGTCGAAGGAGCTTCCCTACGAGGACGTATACGCGATCTGCCAGCAGTATCCCGATCGGTTCTCCGGACTAGCTGGCATCGATCCAACCCGCGGGATGCAAGGCTTGCGCGATCTCGAGCGCGCGATCAAGGAGTACGGCTTCGTCGGCGCGCATCTCTATCCGCATTGGTTCGGCTGGGCACCGGATCACGCGAAATATTACCCCTACTACGCAAAATGCTGCGAACTTGACGTCTCGATCATGATGCAGATGGGCATCAACATGGTCTATTCGCAGAAGCGGCGGCTGCCGAGCGTGGCACAGCCGATCAAGCTCGACCAGGTCGCTATCGACTTCCCCGAGCTACCGCTGATCGGCATCCACCAAGGCTGGCCCTGGCAGCACGAGAAGAACGGCATGGCGTGGAAGCATCCGAACATCTACATCGGTCTCGACGCCTATGCGCCGAAGCACTGGCCGCCGGAGATTGTCAACTGCGCCAA
>CAUJKI010000516.1 GCA_963205015.1 Pseudomonadota bacterium | reverse complement strand
ACGCGGTTCACGAGGAAGCCAGGGTTGCTCTTCACGATGAGCGGGAACTTGTCGATGGCCGTGACGAAGGCGCAGCCCTTGCGCACCTCGTCCTCGCGCGACTGCTTGCCGCGAATGACCTCGACGAGTGGCATCTGCGCGACGGGATTGAAGAAATGGATGCCGATGAGGCGGCCGGGATCGCTGAGGCCCGCAGCGATGTCCTCGATCATGATCGAGGACGTGTTGGTCGCCATCACGGCGCCGAGCTTCATCTTGCCTTCGAGGCTTTTGAAGAGGCTCTGCTTGACCTCGACCTTCTCGACGATAGCCTCGATTACGACGTCGGCGCGCGGGATGCCGTCGCCGTTCGGGTCGGCTATGAGGCGCGCCTTGGCGGCATCGCGCAGCGCCTTTGTGCGGAAGCGGCGCGAGAACAGCTTGCCCTGCGCCGCGATGCCCTTGGCGATCGCGTCGGCCGAGAGATCCTGCAGCGTCACTTCCATGCCTTGCGCGACACACCAGCCGGCAATGTCGGCACCCATGACGCCAGCGCCGATCACGTGCACGCGGAGCGGCTTGAAAGCGAGATCCTTCGGTGCCTGCGCCTTGAGCATCTCGGAGAGCTTGAACACGCGGCGTAGATTGCGCGACGTCTCGGAGACCATGAGCGGCGCGAAGGCGCGCGTCTCGGCGGTCTTCATGGCGTCGAGGTTGCCGCCGTGCTGTTCGAAAAGGTCGATCAGGCGGAAGGGTGCGGGGTAGTGATCCTCACGCACCTTCTTGGCAGTCTCGGCGCGCATCTTCGAGACGAGCAGATTGCGCGCGGGCCAGAGCCGCGCGAGATTACGCCAGCCGCCCATGGGCTTGGAACGGCGCTTCTGGCCGATGGCCTTGCGCGCTGCCCATGCAAGGTTCGCGGGGCTTGCGACCAGCTCGTCGATGAGCCCCATGGCGCGGGCAGCGCCGGCTCGGACCATGGAGCCAGAAAGCATAATGGGCATGGCGGCCATCGCGCCCGCCTGGCGGATCGAGCGGGCCGTGCCATTGAAGCCGGGGAAGATGCCGAGGCGGACCTCGGGGAAGCCGAGGCGGGTGCTGTCGTCACGCGTCGCGATGCGATAATGGCAGGCGAGCGCCAGCTCGAGCCCGCCGCCGAGGCAGAAGCCGTGGATGCCGCACACGACCGGCACTGGCAGCTTCTCGATGCGGTCCAGCATCTCGAGTACGGGGCGAATGCCCTCGCGGACCTCGCTTTCGCTGGTGAATTGCTCGAACTCGCGCACGTCGGCGCCGACGATGAAGCCCTTCTCCTTGCCCGAAAGGATCGCGAGGCCGGCGATCGTGCGGTCGCGCGCGCCGGCTTCGACGCGCTCGATGATGAGACCGAGCTCTTCGAGCGGGCGGCGGCCCAGGGCATTCTGGCTCTCGCCTTCGCGATCGAAGATTGCCCAGGCGATCTGCTGCTCGTCGATGGAGAAGCGCCAGTCTCTGAGATTGCTCAAATCGGTCATGGGAGACCTCTCACTCTGATGACGCTACAGCTTACTCTGCGGCGGCGCTGCGCTGGACGGCCGCGGCGTTGTGGCCGGGTTTCATATAGTGCGGCTTCAGCTCGGCCGGGTCGAAGTGATCGACGGCGATCACTTGCGCGGTAAGTGCCTCGACCTCGCGGAGCTGGTCGGCCTCGCCTTTGGACAGCACGCCCGCCTTCTCGGCTTCAGTGAGCCAGTCGATGCCGTGATAGCGCCGCACCGTGCCAGCGCGGATGGCGCGTTCGAGCTTGCGCTCGGCTTCCTCGGACGCGACGACCTTCTCGAGCGTTACCTCGAGGAGGCCCGTCGGATCCTTTACGTCACGCGAGATATAGATCTCGCGCGTCAGGCGGTCCCGGATCTCGCCCGGCTCGATGGCAAGGGCCACGACCTGATGGCCGAGCCGGTCGCTGGCCGGTCTGTACGGCTTGCCGAAGGGGAAGACGAGCGCATACAGCATGAAGCGCACGAAGCCGTTCGGGAAGTTCTGGATCGTCCCGTCTATGGCCTGCTGGAAGCGGTAGAGGCAGTTGCGTGCGCAGAGCTCGACGATCAGCCGGTCGCCGGCAGGCTTGCCATCATCCTTGTAGCGCTTGAGCACGCAGGAGAGCAGGTAAAGCTCCGAAAGCGCATCCGCGAGCCGGCCCGTGATCTTCTGCTTGGTTTTGAGGCCGCCGCCGAGGATGGCAACCGTCACATCGGCGACGAGGGCGAAATTGCGCGCCGCGCGTCCGAGCTGGCGGTACCATTCGGCCGTGCCGTAGGCCTTCTGCGGGACGGGCGCGAAGAGACCGCCTGTGATGTTATGGAAGAAGGCGCCGAAGGCGTTCGACAGCGAGAAGGCGACGTGATTGCCGAACGCCGTGTCGAAGGCCAGAAGGCCGCGACGCGGATCGGGGTTCTGCGCAGCCTTGATCTCGTCGTAGAGATGGGGATGCGAACGCAGCGCGCCCTGCGCGAACGTGATGAGCGAGCGCGTGAGGATGTTGGCACCCTCGACGGTGATGCCGACGGGGACCATCTGATAGGCGGACTGGAGATAGTTCGTGGGACCGTCGCAGATGCCGCGCCCGCCGTGCAGGTCCATGGCGTCGTTGACAGACTGGCGCAGGCGCTCGGTCGACTGGTACTTCATGATCGCGGAGATGACCGAGGGCTTTTCGCCGGCCGAGACCATCGCCGCCGTGACGGCGCGGCCTGCTTCATTGACGTAGGCCGTCTCGACCATGCGCGCGAGCGGCTCCTCGAGTCCCTCCATCTTCGCCACAGGCAGGCCGAACTGCTTGCGGATGCGGCCGTAGGCTGTCGTCACGCGCAGCATCATCTTGGCGCCTGCAGCGCCGGAGGACGGCAGAGAGATCGCGCGGCCGGCCGCGAGGCACTCCATGAGCATCCGCCAGCCATGGCCGACCATGCGCTCGCCGCCGATGACCCAGTCCATGGGAATGAAGACGTCCTTGCCCCAGTTGGGGCCGTTCGGAAAGGCCGCGCCCGAGGGAAGGTGGCGGCGCCCGATTTGCACGCCCGGATGGTCCGCGGGGATGAGGGCGACCGTGATGCCGATGTCCTCGCCCTTGCCGAGATGGTTCTCGGGATCGAACAGGCGGAACGCGAGGCCGACGAGCGTCGCCTTGGGCCCGAGTGTGATGTAACGCTTCTCCCACGAGAGGCGGATGCCGAGCACTTCCTTGCCCCGATGGACGCCGCGCGTCACCCACCCGATGTCGCGCATGGTCGCGGCATCCGAGCCGGACGTCGGGCCCGTGAGAGAGAAGCAGGGCACTTCGAGGCCCTGCGCGAGGCGCGGGAGATAGTGGTGCTTCTGTTCGGGCGTGCCGTACTTCTCGATGAGCTCGCCGGGCCCCAGGGAGTTCGGCACCATGACGATCGTACACACATCGGGCGAGCGCGAGGCGATCTTGCCGAGGATGAGGGATTGCGCCTGCGGCGAGAAGCCGAGCCCGCCGTGCTCCTTGGAGATCAGCATGCCGAGGAAGCCGTGACGCTTTGCAAAGTCCCAGATCTCCTCGGGGATCTCGCGCTCGGCGTGGCGCACCTGCCAGTCGTTGATCATGCCGCAAAGCTCGGCGGTCGGCCCGTCGAGGAAGGCGCGCTCCTCGGCTGTCAGCTCGATCGGCGGCACGGCGCTGAGACGGTCCCAGCTCGGCCGGCCCGAGAAGAGCTCGGCGTCGAAGCCGACCGTGCCGGCTTCGAGTGCCTGCTGCTCGGTGTCGGAAACGCGAGGTAGGACCTTCCTGATCTGCTCGTAGATGGGACCCGTCAACCACGTACGCCGGAGCGAGGGGACGGAAAGCCAGCCGAGCACGATCGCGGGCAGCCAACCGAGAAGGCCGAGCCAACCGAGCTCGGGCATATGGAATGTGCCGTCGATGAGGCCGGTTTGCCAGATGGCGGCAGCCGCGGCGGCCGTGAGCGCCCAAGCCACGATTGAGGCTCGTTGCATCGCGAGGATGAATGCCGCGATCACGCAAGCCAGAAGGAATACCAACGCTACCATAGTGCCCGCCTCCTCGAAACCGACGACACCCGCACCACGGGTAAGTCGCCTTCCGATCCGGTATCTCCGCTACTGCTTGCCGTGCGCGGGGGGCATCGCGCTCCAGCCATGGACGCGAAAACTGCCGCCGCCGCCCCGCCAGGCGCAGCCGCACATCGCCCGTCTTATACGCGCTCGGGGGCGGCAAGGCGAAGCATTTGGCAATAAAGGCAGCAAATACAATGCAACCGGGGGGGCCGACGGCATCGGCACCCCCAAGTTTTCCGTTTCGAGACTGGCCTTTGCCGAGTGCGGCGTGGGGCGGAACCTTACTTTGCAGCAGCCGCCTTCAGGACCGGCGTGATGCGCGCCACCTCGGACTCGACGAGTTTCTGAAGGCCGGCGGGGCCGCGATCGGCGCCCTTTGGGGCGGTCGAGCCGAGCTCCTCGTAGCGCTTGATGATGGTCGGGTCATCCATGGCTTTGCTGAGCGCATCGAGCAGCTTGTCCTGGATGTCCTTCGGCAGGCCCTTCGGCGCCACCATCGCGTTCCAGGCGCTGAAGATGAAATCGACGCCCAGTTCCTTCGTCGTCGGCACGTCGGGGAGGGCGGCGATCCGCTCAGGATGGGCGACGGCGTAGGCCTTGATCGTGCCGGCCGTGATCTGCGGGATCACATTGAGTGACTGGTCGACCATGTAGTCGATCTGGCCACCGACGAGGTCGTTGAGTGCGGGGCCTGTACCCTTGTACGCGACCAACGCGGGCTTGAAGCCGAACTGTGCGTTGAACACGAAGCCGGAGACGTAGGAGATCGAGCCGACGCCCGCGTGTCCGTAGTTCAGCTTTTCGCTGTTGGCTTTCAGGTAGGCGAGGAGCTCCTTCAGATCCTTGGGCTCGAGGGTCTTCTTCGAGACAATGGTCTGCGGCGTGAAGTTGACGACGCTGATCTGCGTGAAGCTGGTCGCAGGATCATACTTGAGGTTCGGATAGAGCGCGGGCGCGGCCGACTGCGTGCCCATGTTGCCGACGGCGATCGTGTAGCCGTCGGGCGCTGCGGCTGCGGCGCGCGTCATGCCGATGGAGCCGCCGGCACCTCCGATGTTCTCGACCACGATCTGCTGGCCGAGTGTGCGCGACATGTGTTCGGTGACGAGGCGCGTCACGACGTCCGTCGGGCCGCCGGCCGCGAAGGGAACGATCGCCGTGATGGGCTTCGTCGGATACTGCTGTGCGACGGCGGGAACGGCCGTCACGCCGAGAGCTGCGATCGCGGCGATCGCGGTGCGGCGCGTGATATTCATGGGTTATTTCCTCCTGTGGGGCCTGTAGTGTGGTCTCTGCGAACTGTCGTCCTAGTCGGCGGGGCAGCTCATATCATTCGGTGAAGACGGTCTCGCGGCTCTTTCGGATAGCTGGCAGCGCCGAGGCAACGAGGATGACCAGCGTCAGTACCAGGAGCGCGAGCGAGACCGGGCGATCGATGAACGTCCACAGACTGCCACGCGAGATGACCATCGCCTGCCGGAGCTTCTCCTCCATCAGCCTGCCGAGGACGAAGCCGAGTAGCAGTGGCGCCACCTCGAAGCCGAGCTTGATCAGCAAATAGCCGAAAAGTCCGAAAGCTGCCGTCAGCAGGACCTCGGTTGGCGAGTTGTTGATCGAGTAGATGCCGATGCAGCAAAAGATGATGATTGCGGGGAACATCAACCGGTAGGGGACCTGGAGCAGGCGCACCCAGATGCCGATGAGCGGCAGGTTGATGATCAGCAGCATGAGATTGCCGATCCACATCGAGGCGATCATGCCCCAGAAGAGCTCCGGCTGCTTTGTGATGATCTGCGGTCCCGGCACGATGCCATGGATGGTCATGGCGCCGATCATGAGCGCCATGACGGCATTGGGCGGAATGCCCAGTGTCAGAAGCGGGATGAACGCTGTCTGCGCGCCGGCGTTGTTCGCGGACTCAGGACCCGCCACGCCTTCGATTGCCCCCCGGCCGAAACGCGAGGGGTCCTTCGCGATCTTCTTTTCGGTCGAGTAGGAAGCAAAGGGACCGAGCACCGCGCCGTTTCCAGGCAGGAAGCCGAGGATCGATCCGATGGCGGTTCCGCGCAAAATCGGCGCGAGGGACACTTTGAGGTCCGCCATATTGGGGAGGAGCCGGCCGATCTTCGCGCTGACGACGGCGCGTGCTTCCTTGTGCTCGAGATTGCGCAGGATCTCGGCGAACCCGAACATGCCCATGGCGATCACGGCGAAATCGATGCCGTCCGCGATCTCCATCCAGCCGAAAGTCAACCGCTCCTCGCCGGTCTCGATGTCCGTGCCGACGGTCGACAGCAGGATGCCGAAGAAGATCATGGCAATCGCCTTCGGCACCGAGCCGCGCGCCAGCACCACGGCGAACATCAGCCCCAGCACCATGAGGGCGAAGTAGTCGGCCGGGCCGAACAGCAGGGCGAGGGTGGTCAGCGGCTTTGCAGCAGCAGCGATGATGATCGTCGCGATGGTGCCGGCGATGAAGGAGCCGATGGCGGCGATGCCGAGTGCGATGCCGGCCCGCCCCTGCTTGGCCATCTGATGACCGTCGAGGACCGTGACGACGGCGGTCGCCTCGCCAGGAATGTTGACGAGGATCGCGGTCGTCGAGCCGCCGTACTGGGCGCCGTAGTAGATGCCGGCGAGCATGATGAGCGCGCCGACGGGATCGAGCCCGAAGGTCAGCGGCAGCAGCATGGCAATGGTCGCGATCGGTCCGACGCCCGGCAGCACCCCGATCAGCGTGCCGATCAGACAGCCGAGAAAGCACAGGCCCATGTTCTTGAGTGAGCCGGCGACGCTCAGTCCGAGCTGAAGATTGGTGATGAGATCCCACATGCGAAGCGCCTCAGTAACCGAGCAGAGGCGGCAGGACGGGGATCGGCAGGTGCAGCACGACCTTGAACAGCAGATAGCAGGCCGCGGTCATACAGGCCGTGAAGAGCAGGATCTCGAGGGGGCGCGTGTCGGGGTCCGCCATCGAGGAAATGAGCATCGCGATGGGGCCGGCAACGAGAAGGCCGAAGGGCCGCACGGTGGCCGCAAAGGCGACAATGGCCCCGAGGACGAAAATGATGCCGCGAAACGAGAAGCCATCGATCCGCTCCGGGCTGCCCCAGAGCCCCAGCAGGGCGAGATAGACGCCGAAGCCGGCGAGGCCGAGCGATGTCGCCTTCGGGAGGAGACCCGAACCGACGCCCGACATCGATCCCGCATCAAGGGGCAGCGCCGCATAATACGCGGCCGCAGCCGCCGCGATCAGGAAGATGCCTGCGCAAACCTCCAAGTTGAGGTTCAGGCTGCGCTCGCGCTTGCCGGCCGACGGCTCAGCCGGGTCTTCAACCACCATTGTCCGTCGTCCCTCCCAGGAGCACGGGCGGGCTGGCGTCCAGCACAGCCCGCGTCTTCGTAATGCCGGCGCATCCTAGCCCCTATATTCGGGCGGCGTCTACCCGCTGAGACACAACGAGAAAGTGCTAAGTATGGCCGCTCGGGTGAATATACCGGGCACAGATGGCTATTGGGTCGGCGGGTCGCCGCTGCTCCGGTAGGCACTGAGCTTGGCGCGAAGCTCCTGAAGCGCGCCGGCGACGGGGGCGAACTCGAAGCGGATCGCATGGCGGCCCGGGCCGACGGTCACGGCCCGGAACAGGACGTTGGCTTTGTGAATGCGGGCCGGCAGGCCGTCGATCGTGGCGAACCACCAGGGGTGCCAGATATCGTTGAGAACGACGAAGCCCACATCGCTCGCTTCGACCTCAATATCGATGATCGTGTTTTCGTAGCGCAATATGCGCACGCTCGGCGGCTTCCATTCCTCCGGAGCATTGGGCACCGCTTCCGGCGGCACGATCGGCCGCTGGTCAAGGAGCACCGTGTAGCGTGGATCGGCCGCCGGCCACGCGCCGTCGCGCATGATGCGGCCAAAGTCGGCCATCTGCCAGTTGTGCACGAAGAGCACGCGCGGCAGGGCTTCGGTGTTCTCATAGACGTACCCGTCCGGCGTCCGCCCCATGAAGCGGAGGTCGGTCGACTTGACGGTGTGGTCGATCCGGTCGATCGGCACCGGCGAGACGATGTAGCGGAGGCCGAGAAGGTTGGCGAGGCGGCAGCGGTACGACGGGAACAGCGGCGTGAAGCGCCGCTGATTCGGCCCGACGATCGAGTCCTCGGCACCGACGGCGCGGGTAAAGTCGGCAAGGCGTAGCGGATTGTAGCCGAGCGTGTGGTCGAACCCGTGCACCATGGCCGTATTCGGCCATTCGAAACCGAGGCCGGCAAGTTCCACGCGATCGCGTCGCGGCGAGCCGGGGGGCTGCTGGGCGAGCGACTTGATGAAGCGGATGGTCTCGCCCGGCGTGTCGGGATCGAGCATGGAGAAGTTCTCGCGCGGCAGCGCAGTCGATTCATTCGGGCCGTTGTTGACCGCGAGGTCGAAGGTCAGGATGGCGGCAAGCGCGGCTACGACCACCCCGCGGCGTTGCCGGCCGAAGTGTGTAACCAGCAGGAGCGTGCCGACGCTCGCGCCAAGCCAGGCGAAGCTCATGATCATCGGGCGGAGCGCCACGTCGAGCCGGTGCTGCGAGAGTGCGACGGCGACGGCCGCCGCCGTCACCAGCGCAAGCAGCGAGACCTTGAGATGCAGGCGCGGCCGGCCCGGCGTTGTGAGCGCCGTATTCGACATCCAGCGGTGCACGAGATAGCCGGCCAAGATCGCAAGAAGCCCCCCGAGCAGGAACGTTGCATCCGCGGGCCGGCGGAACAGGGCGACGCCAGGGAGCACTTCGTAGAGCAGGCGGAAGAAGGGTGTGTTCGAGCCGACCGCATATAGCGTCATCAGAGCTGTTGCGATCGTGAAGAAGCGGATCTCGCGCTCCAGCAGAATGCGGCGCGAGAGGCCGAGCCCCAACAGCAGGGCGACCGGCAAAGCGCCGATATAGAGCTGGCTCATGTTCTGCGAGAGCGTCACTTCATCGGGGTCCCAGGTCCAACTGAAGGGTCCCCAGTACTCGACGGCCTTGTCGAAGGCGCCGTAAAGGTCGCTGAAGATGAGCGTCAGCAGCGAAGCGGGGTGCAGCGAGCCCCGTGTCGCCTCGACATAGGGTATGCTCGAGCGGCTCGACGACATCACGAAAAGGATGGTCATCAGTAGCGGCACCGCGGAAAGCACGAGGCAGGTGAGCCCTGCGGCCACCAGCGGTCGAACGCTCGCTCGTACGCGTTGTGTGCGCTCCGCGCCGTCGAGCCAGTGGTGGAGCACATAGCCGATCAGGATGAGGCCGCCGAGGTAGGCGACCTGATCCGGCTCGATGATCATCAGTGCCGCGCCCACGCCGGCTGCGATGCCCCATCGCGCCGATCCGCGGTCGAGAGCGCGCACGAGCAGCCACAGGGCCAGCGCGAAAGCGGCAAAGGACTGAATCTGCCCGACATGCTGGACGCGCCACGCCGCCGAGGCGCCGAAGGCGAAGGCAAGCGCAGCGACGATGGCACCGGCCGGGTGCCAGCCGCGGTCGCGGAACAGGAGCAGGATTGAGAACCCGCCGAGGGCGAGCAGGCCGAAGGTGTAGCCGTCGACGAGCTGGAAGCTCGGCGAGGGATCCATGAGCGCGATCAGCACGGCCGGCGAGAGGACGAGGCTCTGCGGATCGGCAATCTGGGGTGAACCGGCAAAGATGTGCGGGTTCCAGAACGGCGATTGCCCGGTGTGGATGGCGTTCGCGAGGAACTGCACCTGCGCCTGGAAGTGCGCCTTTGCGTCATAGGGGATGGCGAAGTTGCCGAGCAGCCAGGGCGCGCACAGCACCAGCCAGCCCGCGATGAGCGCGAGCGCAGCGATCCTGTAGCCGGACGGCGCCGAATTGGTCTTCACGGAAGCACACCGCAGAAAGCGGAGCGAAAGGGCAGGGAGTGGGAGCCCGAAAAATAGGCAGATTGGCGGCCGCTGGCAATCGGACCGTTAGACACTTGGTGTGCGGTGCGGGAGATGAGATGCGCGTGCGACGGGTTGCCATGCCATCCGGCGCTAGCTCCGGGTGGGTAAAATGCGGTTAGAGTGCCGGCCGATCAGGGAAAGTCCAGGAGCCGACATGCCGACCGAGCCAACGCCGCCGATGCTTCGCACACTGACCGAGGGCGGCATCTGCACGATCATCGCCGACAACCCCTCGCGCCTGAACGCCTACACGCGAGACATGTGGGAAGCACTGCCGCGGCTCATCCGCGAGGCGGAGGCCGATCCAAAGGTGCGGGTGATCGTCCTGCGCGGCGCCGGCACAAAGGCGTTCTCTGCAGGCGCCGACATCTCCGAGTTCGAAGGTAACCGGACGGGTGCAGAGGCGCGGCGCTACGATGAGATCAACCACGAGGCCTTCGAGGCGGTCGGGCGTGCGAAAAAGCCGACCATCGCGATGGTCTACGGCTACTGCTTCGGTGGCGGCTGCGAGCTCGCCATATGCTGCGACATGCGCTGGATCGCGGATGACGCCGTATTCTCCATTCCCGCGGCCAAGCTCTCGATCGGCTACAACCCGCGCTGGATCCGGCCCATGCTGGCTGTCATGTCGGCCGCGAAGGCCAAGGAGATGCTTTTTACGGGGCGGCGCTATTCCGCGGCCGATGCGCTCGCAATGGGCATGGTGAACGCTGTTGTGCCGTCGGCTGAGTTGGAAGCTGCAACCCGGAAGGTTGCCGAGGAAATGGCGATCAACGCGCCGCTCTCCCTAAGAGCCGCCAAGGAATCCATCGACGAGCTTTTCGCCCACCCGGAGAACCCGGATCTCGCGCGTCTCGATCAGTTCGTCGAGGCCTGCTTCGAGAGCGAGGACTATGCCGAGGGGCGCCGCGCGTTCATGGAGAAGAGGAAGCCGCAGTTCAAGGGACGTTGAGCCTCTCCGGCACGCAGCTAGGGACGCTTAGCTCGTGGCCAGCGCCTTGAAACGTGCGAGGAAGACTCGCTGCGCGGCGGCGACGGGCGATGGCTCGAGCCGCGACATGAGATCGGCGAGATCCGCGGGGATGGCCGGAATGCCGAAGTAGCGATCGGCCTCATCCTTGGAGAAGCCGGCGAGCCGCGTCGCCTCGTAATAGGCGGCAATGCGATCC
>CAUJKI010000515.1 GCA_963205015.1 Pseudomonadota bacterium | reverse complement strand
CATTGCCCTGAAGCCCGACCTCGTCATCCTCGACGAGCCGACGGCGGCCCTCGATGTCTCCGTCCAAGCCGTGGTGCTGAACCTGCTGCAGGACCTCAAGGAGCGGCTAGGTATGAGCTATCTGTTCGTGTCTCACGACCTCAATGTGGTACGCTTGCTCTGCGATCGGGTAATCGTCATGCAGGCAGGGCGTATCGTCGAGAAAGGTCCGACGGAGCGGGTACTGGGCGCGCCGGCTGCGGCCTACACGAGCGAGCTGCTGTCCGCCATCCCGCATCCGCCGCTGTAGCTTATGGAGTTGAGAATGGGCGAGATCGATGACAAGGCCCTCGAGGCCTACATCAAGACAGCCGCGGCAGCGCTCGGCATCCCGCTCGAGGAAGCCTGGATGCCGTCGATCCGCGCCAATCTTGACGTGTCTCTCCGTCTCGCCAGCCTTGCTGCTGATTTCGAACTGCCGGACGAGAGCGAGCCGGCTCCCGTGTTCGAGGCCTGAACCATGGAAGCGTGGTCGACAGCCGCCGAGATCGCCGAAGCCGTTGCACAGGGGCGCACGAGTGCACTTGCCGTGACGGAGGCCGCGCTCGCCCGCATCGAGGAGCGCGACGGTATTCTCAATACATTCACGGCCGTGACCGCAGAGCGCGCGTTGGCCAAAGCCCGCTTAGTCGATGCCGCGTGCGCCGCCGGCCGACCGCTTGGTCCCCTGGCGGGTGTTCCGTTTGCAGTGAAGAACCTTTTCGACGTCGCGGGCCTGCCGACGCTCGCGGGCAGCAAGATCAATCGCGATCGCGCGCCCGCCACGACCGATGCGCCACTGATCACGCGTCTCGAGAAAGCAGGCGGGGTGCTGCTCGGCGCGCTCAACATGGGCGAGTATGCCTACGACTTCACCGGCGAGAACGTGCACGATGGTTCCTCGCGCAATCCGCACGATACAAGCCGTATGACGGGAGGATCTTCGGGCGGTTCCGGCGGCTCGGTTGCGGGTGGGCTCGTGCCGCTTGCGCTCGGCTCGGATACCAATGGCTCGATCCGCGTGCCGTCGTCGTTCTGCGGTCTGTTCGGTCTGAAGCCAACGTACGGTCGCCTCACGCGCGCGCGCACATTCCCGTTCGTCGCGAGCCTCGATCATCTTGGGCCGCTGGCGCGGAGTGCGCGCGATCTGGCGCTTGCCTATGACGCCATGCAGGGGCCGGATGCCGAGGATCCCGTTTGCACGACGCGGGCGCCGGAGCTGGCGGTGCCAACACTCCACAACGGTATTGGCGGCCTCAGGGTGGCTGTCGCTGGCGGCTATTTCGAGCGTGGCGCCGGCCCGGAAGCGCTCTCCGCGTTGGCGACCGTGGCGAAGGCCCTCGGCGCAAACCAGCGCATTGAGCTTCCGGAGGCGCAACGCGCGCGCTCCGCTGCATTTGTCATCACGACCAGCGAGGGTGGCGCGCTCCATCTCGATCGCCTGCGCACGCGCGCTCGTGATTTCGATCCCGCGACGCGCGACCGTCTGATCTCGGGTGCCATGATCCCGGCATCGCTGGTGGTCAAGGCGCAGAAGTTCCGCCGCTGGTACCGCGAGCAGGTACTCCGGCTCTTCGAGCACTGCGATGCGATCCTCGCGCCGGCGACGCCGATGACCGCCCCCAAGCTCGGCCAGCAGACCATGATGCTCGAAGGAGCCGAGGTGCCACTCCGCGCCAACATCGGCATTTTCACGCAACCGATCTCATTCATCGGGTTGCCGGTCGTGTGCGTGCCGCTTCCCTTGCGTCCGCTGCCCATTGGCGTGCAGATTATTGCCGCGCCCTGGCGCGAGGATATCGCGCTCCGCATCGCCCACCATCTGGAGGAGGCGCAGGTCGTGCGTGCCCCGCGCCCCTCAATCTAGGAGCCCACATGCAAGTCAACATCCCCGATGTCGTTGCCGAGGTGAGCGCGCTCTTCGAGCGCTACGAGAAGGCGCTGACGACCAACGACATCGATACGCTGACGGCGCTCTTCCGCAAGGCGCCGGAGACCATCCGCTACGGTATCGGCGAGAACCTCTACGGCGCGGATGAGATCCTCGCATTCCGCAATGCGCGCCCTGCCGTCAACCTCGAACGTACTATTCATCGCACGGTTATCACGACGTATGGCTGCGACTGCGCCACGGCATCGACTCTGTTCCATCGCGCGGCCATGGGCGACCGCAAGATCGGGCGGCAGATGCAGACGTGGGCCCGCTTTCCCGATGGCTGGTTCATCGTCGCGGCGCACGTCAGCATCATCGACAAGCCCGCATAGATCTGGTGAGAAGCATGCCCAAGCTGCAGGAGTTTGCCGGAGGCGATGGCGCTCGCCCTGCAGTGGCGTTCAAGACGCTGGCGGCGCGGCTGCGCGAGCAAATCGGCGATGACATCGTGCGTGGGGCGTTGGCCCCCGGAGTCGCCCTCGAGGAAGCCGAGCTGGCAAAGCGCTTCGATGTCTCGCGCACGCCGGTGCGCGAGGCCATCCGCCTGCTCGTGGCGAGCGGTCTCGTCGAGGCGCGACCCCATCGCAGCGCCGTGGTCGCGCGGGCGACCGAATCCCAGCTTGCGGGCATGTTCGAGGCGCTGCGCGAGCTCGAATCTCTTTGCGCAGGATTTTCGGCCGAGCGTATGGCAGCACCCGAGCGCGCCGAGTTGCGCCGCGTGCATGGGGCGCTACTCCGGGTCGTGCGCGCGGGTGATCCGCAGCGCTACCACGAGCTCAACGAGCAATTCCATTCGATCATTTATGCCGGTGCGCACAACGCCTACCTCGAACGTCTGACGATCGAGACGCGTGCGCGCATCGCGCCCTTCAGCCGCGCGCAGTTCCGCACACTTGGCCGGCTTGCCCGCTCGCACGCCGAGCACGATGCCATCGTGCGCGCGATCATGGACGGCAAGGCCGAGCGCGCGGCGGCGGCCATGAAGGCGCATATCGGCAGCGTGCACGATGCCTACGCTACCTACCGTGGCGACTGATCAGTCGGGCTGGCGCGATGCGATGTAGGCACGCCATCCGCCGAACGAGGAGATGTCGCGGGCATCCCGCACAGCCTCGGCCTCGACGAGAAATCCTTTCACGCTGCCACCGTTCTTGAGCTGCAGCGATCCGATCGAGAGCGGGGAAGGAACATCGTTGACGAACTTCCCGAAGGCGCCGGACGCGAGCGCCCAGATCTCGACTGCAATCGGCGTCCCACTGCCGGGCGCGACGCGGAGGAGACCGGGCTTCGGCGGCATGGTATTGAGCGCGAACAGGCGGTAGTCGGCGGTCGTTTCGGTGACCGCGATGAAGCGCGCATCGAGTGCGGTCAGCTCATGATTGAGCTGCATGCCCGAGAGATGCGCGCCCACGACCGCGATGGTGATCTCGTCCTTGGCGATCGCGGCGGCCGGCGGTGTCCATGTCGGTTGTGGCACGCCGAGCGCGCCGAGCGAAAGTCCTGTGCGCGCGTGGAATGCGCCGCCGAGGCTTGCGAGAAAGGCATCGCGGCCGCACGACGCAAGGAGCGTCACGCCGTAGGCCGTGCGATCCGTGGTGAGCGCGACGGGAACCGCTACGCCTGCAAGATCGAGGAGATTGACGAAGTTCGTGTAGGTGCCGAGGCCCGAGTTCGGCCCAATCGGATCGGCTTCGAGCTCCGCGATCGTGCACGGGCGAGGAAATGTCGGAACCATCAACGCATCGAAGCCGGTGAAGAGCCGCGCCGCTGTCGCGCGGAATGCGGTCAGCTTGTAGAATGCGCGGAAAGTATCGACGGCGGATCTGTCGGCACCCTGCATGATGATGGACTTCGTGACAGGATGCACCGCACCGGGGTGCCGCTCGATGAAGTCGCCGACGGCGGCCGTGCGCTCGGCAACCCAGGGACCTTCGTAGAGCAGCCGTGCCGTATCGAAAAGCGACGTGAGATCGACCTCGACCAGCGTCGCGCCGAGCCCTCGCATGATCTCCTCCGCCGCACTGAAGGTCGCGGCGGCCTGCTTGTCTCCGAAATGAATGCGGTCGGCGGGGCGCGGCACGGCAATGCGCAACGCGGGCGGGGGCGCCGAAAGAGGGCCGAGCGGCAGGTTGCGGGAGAATGCATCGTTCTCGTCAGGGCCTGCCATGACGCAGAGGGCTGCGAAGGCATCCTCCGCCGTCAGCGCGAATATGGATACGCAATCGAGCGAACGGCACGCCGGCACGACGCCTGTGGTCGGAATGAGGCCGAGGCTCGGCTTGAGGCCCACGATATTATTGAGGCCGGCAGGCACGCGACCGGAGCCGGCCGTGTCCGTGCCGAGTGCCAGCGGAACGATGCCGCGGGCGACCGCAACCGCCGATCCTGAGCTCGAACCGCCGGAGACGAGATCGCTTCTGAGCGAATTGCGCGGCATGCCATAGGGCGAGCGCACGCCGACGAGGCCCGTCGCGAACTGATCGAGATTGGTCTTGCCGATGATGAGCGCGCCGGCGCGGCGCAGGCGCGCGACAGCCTCGGAGTCTCTCTCGGGCACGTAGGCAAACGCTGGACAGGCGGCCGTGGTCGGCAGGCCGGCGACATCGATGTTGTCCTTGACGGCAACGGGTATGCCATAGAGCGGCAACGCCGCCGGATCGCGTGCGCTGAGCACGCGGGCCTCTTCCTGAACTTCGGCCTCGTCCCGCACCGAAATGAAGATTGCGGGATCGTTCGCTTCGCGAAGACGGCGGTAAGTGCGGCTGATCGTATCGATGATCGAAATCTGTCCGGAACGGTGACCGGCGAGGAGGGAGGCGACCGTTTCGGTCACAGGGAGCTCCTAGGCGAAAAGTCGAACGGCGCAAGGTATCAACGGCGCGAGCAACGGCTACCGTGTCGGTGCCGCACACGCAAGAGGTTGCATGGTTGGAGCACGCGCAAGACTGCCCAATTTACGGGCGTCTCCCGCGTGGCCATTGCGGGTCTGGGTCGCACTTGCTGATGGTCGGCGTGACGGTCATGATGTGCAACCATCAGCGTCGTTGGGGCGCCCAAGCCATTATAGAACAACAAAGGAGGAACGATGGATCTCGGGCTCAAGGGAAAGAATGCGGTCGTCACGGGCGGGAGCCGCGGCCTTGGTGCAGCCATCGCCGAGGTGCTCGCGAGCGAGGGTATGAATGTCCTGCTTGTCGCGCGTGACAAGAGAGCCCTCGAAGAGAACTCGGCCTCCCTGCAGTCGCGCTACGGCACACGTGCGACGGCGCATGCCGCAGACCTCACATCAATTCCCGAGATCGAGCGTGTTGCGGCCGCGGCCGTTGAGGCCCTTGGTACGGTCGATCTCCTGGTGAACTCCGCTGGCGCGACCAAGCGCGGCGATTTCTTCGCGCTCACCGACGCGGACTGGGAGAGCGGATTCGGGCTCAAGTTCTTTGGCGCGATGCGCTTGAGCCGGGCACTCTGGCCGAGCCTCAAGCAAAGCCGCGGTGCAATCGTCAATATCGTTGGTGTTGGCGCACGGATGCCGAGCGCGGATTTCACGATCGGCGGATCGGTGAATGCGGCCTTTCTGCATTTCACG
>CAUJKI010000514.1 GCA_963205015.1 Pseudomonadota bacterium | reverse complement strand
GCAGCACGGCCTGATCGGGAAGATCAGGTCCGCGATCCCAGCGCAGCCACGGCAGGCCATAGTAGACCGCAAGCGCGGTGGCCATCACGATCCATTTGACCGCGCGGAAGCGGCCGTGCGCAAGCCTGGGATAGATCTTCTGGCGCGCCGCGTAGAGCTGGCGGTCGGCTGCGCGGTTGACGGCCGCAACGTCGTGCGCCTCGACATCGCCGGCGGCCGCGCGGCCGCGCGGTTTCGCGGCCGGATCGTTCCGCCGATCGAGGACCGTTGTCACTGTCCGCTCCCGCGGCTGAGGCGCTGCATCGGCGTATCACCGAACATGCAGGCCAGCCAACTTACCACCAGGCGCTCGAACACGGAGCCGGCGCACGGGACGGAAGTCGGCACTGCCTTTGATGCGGCAAGGCGCTGCGCCTCCTCGGCCCGGCAGATTGCCAGCGCCAGTCCCAGCTCGCACCCGCATCCGCACATCGTGCCGGCTCCCGTCGCCTCCGTTACTTGCCGCCGCCGAGACTGTGCACGTAGATGGCCAGCGACTTCAGCGTCACCGGATCAAGGCGGCCCTCCCAGGCCGGCATGGCGCCGCCGCGACCCGTGACGATCGACTGCACGATATCGGCCTTCTGCCCGCCGTAGAGCCAGATGTCGTCGACGAGATTGGGGGCACCAAGCTCCGCATTGCCCTTCCCTTCCGCGCCGTGGCACGACGCGCACTGGTCGGCATACGTTTTGGCGCCACGCCCAGCCGCGGCCGCATCGCTCGCGCGCTTTGTCAGAGAAAGCACGAATTCCGCGACGTCATCGATCTCGGTCGGCTTCAGGATACCGTCGGTGCCGAACTTCGGCATGTCGCTGGTGCGCGCCTCTTTGTGCGCCCCACGCACGCCGTAGAGGATCGTCTTCTGGATCTCCGCGAGCGTACCGCCCCAGATCCAGTCGTCGTCATTGAGGTTCGGATAGCCGGTAAAGCCCTGCGCACCGCGGCCGTGGCAGGGCGCGCAGTTCGTCGCGAAGGCCGAGGCGCCCCCGACCATGGCGAAGCGCAACAGATCGGGATCGTTCTTGACCTCGGCGAGAGGTGTCTTCTCAAGCGCGGCGCGGAGCGTTGCCTGAGCGGTACGCGCGCCCTCGATCTCCTGCGTCACGGCCACGCGCTGGCTGTATCCCCACAAGCCCTTCGTGTAGCCGTTGAGCGTCGGCCATGCCGGATAGACGATCATGTAGCCGATCGCCCAGACGATCGAGGCGTAGAACGTCATGAGCCACCACTTCGGCAGGGGCTTGTTCAGCTCCTTGATGCCATCCCATGTGTGGCCGGTCGTCTCGACGCCAGTGACGTCATCAATCTCGCGCTTGCCGCTCATGGCCGCCCCCGCTTGGCTTTGTGGTTGTCGTCGAGATCGAGGGCGCGGCGTTGCGCCGCCTCGAAGCGCGGGCCATTGGCTGGCCAGAGCGCATACACGACCACGCCGGCGAAGAGCCCGACGAACAGGAGAAGCGAGGCCACCTGGCTGATGGTAGCGACGATGTCGTATGTCATATCGTCCCCCTACCGCAGGTTTGGTCCGGCAGCATCGAACGTCGCAAAGTCGACGAGCTGGCCGAGGATCTGGAGATACGCGACGAGCGCGTCCATCTCGGTCGGCGGGACGCCCTGCTGACCGTCGAACTTGGCGACACGCGCCTTGGGATAGCGCTTCAGAAGGTCCCGCGCCGGACGGCTGTCCGGATTGACCTGAGCAGCGAGATCGGTGCGCACGCTGGCGAGCATCTCGTCGCTGTAAGGCACGCCAACCTTGCGCAGCGTCCTGAGCCGCGCTTCGACGTCCGCCGGATTGAGCCGGCGCGACATGAGCCAGGGATAGCTCGGCATGATGCTCTCAGGGACGACCGAGCGCGGGTTGCTCATGTGCTCAACGTGCCACTGATCGGAGTACTTGCCGCCGACGCGCGCGAGATCGGGGCCTGTCCGCTTGGAGCCCCACTGGAAGGGATGGTCGTACATGCTCTCCGCGGCCAGGCTGTAGTGGCCGTAGCGCTCGACCTCGTCGCGGAGCGTGCGCACCATCTGGCTGTGGCAGTTGTAGCACCCCTCGCGGATATAGACGTCGCGGCCGGCCTGTTCGAGCGGCGTGTAGGGGCGCATGCCCTGCACTTTCTCGATCGTGCTGTCGATCCAGAAGAGCGGCGCGATCTGGAAGAGGCCGCCGATCGACACCACGACAAGAATGCCGACGAGGAGGATGATGGAGTTCTTCTCGAAAACTTCGTGCTTCATGGCGCGCGCCCTCACTCAGCCGGCTGGATGCGGAGGCCGGGCGCGGCGGCGACGCGCGGCTGCTCGGCGATGTCGACAGGCTCATCGCCGCGGATCGTGCGCCAGACGTTGTAGGCCATGATCAGCGCACCGCTGAGGAAGAGGATGCCGCCGATCGCGCGGATCACGTAGTAGGGATGCATGGCCTCGACGGTCTCGATGAAGGAGTACTGGAGGAAGCCGAGGCTGTCGTAGGCGCGCCACATGAGGCCCTGCGTGATGCCGGAGACCCACATCGCCGTGATGTAGAGAAGAATGCCGAGCGTCGAGATCCAGAAGTGCCACTCGACGAGCCGCATGGAATAGAGGCCCTTGCGGTTCCACAGCC
>CAUJKI010000513.1 GCA_963205015.1 Pseudomonadota bacterium | reverse complement strand
GTCGACTACGAGGCCTTCCTGACGAAGGAGACTGAGGCCGCCATACGCTGGCAGGAAGAGATCGGCCTCGACGTGCTGGTGCATGGCGAGTTCGAGCGCAACGACATGGTTGAGTACTTCGGCGAGCAGCTTTCGGGCTTCGCCTTCACGCAAAACGGCTGGGTGCAATCGTACGGCTCACGGTACGTGAAGCCGCCGGTGATCTTCGGCGATGTCTCGCGGCCGAGCCCAATGACCGTCGAATGGTCGGCCTATGCGCAGTCGCTGACCAAGCGTCCGATGAAGGGGATGCTGACAGGCCCCGTCACCATCCTGCAGTGGTCGTTCGTCCGCGATGACCAGCCGAGGTCGACGACGTGCAGACAGATCGCGCTCGCCATTCGCGATGAAGTGCTCGATCTCGAAGAGGCCGGCATCCGGCTGATCCAGATCGACGAGCCCGCCCTGCGCGAAGGGCTGCCGCTGCGCAAGGCCGAACATGCAGACTACCTGAAATGGGCGGTCGACTGCTTCCGCCTCGCCGCTTCGGGGGTCGCCGACGAGACACAGATCCACACACACATGTGCTACTGCGAGTTCAACGACATCATGCCCTCGATCGCCGCGCTCGATGCCGATGTGATTTCGATCGAGACATCGCGGTCGGACATGGAGCTGCTCGAAGGCTTCTCCGACTTCAAATACCCGAACGAGATCGGTCCCGGCGTCTACGACATCCACTCGCCGCGTTGCCCGGGCGCGGATGATATGACCAAACTGCTTCAGAAGGCGAAAGAGCGGTTGGCGCCCGATCAGATCTGGGTCAATCCTGACTGCGGGCTCAAAACCCGGCGATGGGAGGAAGTGAAGCCGGCGCTCGAGAATATGGTCGCGGCGGCCAAGCAGATGCGTCAGGGTGC
This sequence comes from Pseudomonadota bacterium, assembly GCA_963205015.1. Taxonomy (GTDB): domain Bacteria; phylum Pseudomonadota; class Alphaproteobacteria; order Rhizobiales; family Hyphomicrobiaceae. The sequence goes on along the minus strand of CAUJKI010000513.1, from coordinate 5,649 downwards.
ATAAGGCATTTGCAGGCGATCGGTCGAGGCACGTCTCAACCGACCGATCGCCGGTCACTGCGGCCATGCCTGGAAGGCAATCCTCCTACTTAACAATGACATCGCAGGATGGCCACTTCTCTGCCCAGCGATCCGTCCGTGATAGGTATGTGCGGACTCCTTTGTTCTTTGTGCCGATTGCAGACGGGCCAAATGCCTCGGAGTCGGTGTGCTCATCTCCGAATTTAGGTGGGGTGCCGGGCGGCGAACAACGCGGTTGGTGCCGCTTCCTGTCTTGACGTGACCGGCCAGAGGGAGAACCCTTTGTGCCAGGCACTGAACGAACGCGAGGTGATATGCCATGGCACGCACGGCAAACAGCGCATCCGGCGAGAAGGCGCCCGTCTACGAGGTGCTCGCCCACGACATCAAGGCGATGGGCGTCGAGGCCGTATTCGGCCTGATGAGCGACGACACGGCGCTCTTTGCGACCTCGCTCGACACGGCCGGCGTCCGCTTCTATGGCGCCCGTCACGAGAACGCGGCCATCGCCATGGCCGACGGCTATGCCTACGCTACCGGTCGCCTCGGTATTGCCGTGATCGGCCGCGGGCCGGCACTCGCCAACGGGCTTCATTCCGCCGTCTATGCCAGCCGCACGAGCTGCCCCGTGCTCATCATTTACGGCGAGGCGGCGACCATCGGTGCCCCGAACGGGCTTGGCCCCGACTACAAAGCCCTCGACGGCGTCGGCGTCCTGCGTGCAGCAGGCATCAAGACTTTCTCCGCGATGAGCCCTGAGGGCGCGCGTCAAACGCTGGCCGATGCTGCCGCGGCGGCGCTGCGGGGCGCAACCGTGAGCCTGCATCTGCCGACCAACGTGCAGCTTTCCGAGATCGCGCGACCTCAGGCATCGCTAGCCGTAAAGCAGCCCGACTGGAAGCCGCAACCGCCGAGCGAGGCTTCGATCTCTGCCGCAGCGGCAGTACTTGCCAGGGCGAAGCGTCCGCTCATCGTCGCAGGCCTCGGCGCCTACAAGGCCGGCGCCAGAAAGGCCATCGAAGCGCTCGCTGAGCGCATCGGCGCGCTGCTCGTCACTACTGCGCGCGGCAAGGACCTGTTCAAAGGCAATTCCCGCAATCTCGGCATCATCGGCTCGTTCTCGCACTCGATCGCGCGGCGCATGGCCGACCAGGCCGATTGCGTCGTCGTGTTCGGTGCGGGGCTCAATTTCCTCACCACCAGCTTCGGCACCTCGCTGCCCAAGGTGCCTCTGATTCAGGTCGATGCGGCGCGCGCGAACATAGGCCGCTGGCTCAATGCGGACGTGGCCATAGTCGGCGACGCGCGCCTTGCGGCCGAGCAGCTCGCCAGCGCCTGCCCCGCACGGCCGGCTGCCGAGAAGCCCTTTCACGACACCGAGACGTCCGCGCTCATTGCGGCCTTCCGTCCCGAGCAGGACTTCCAACCGGCAAACACGGCCCGTACGCTCGACATGCGTGTTCTCGCCATGGGGCTCGAGAAGCTTTTGCCCACTGACCGCAATCTCGTGGTGGATGGCGGCAATTTCCTGGGCGTGGTGCCCTACCTCAGCGTGCCCGACCCCAGCCACTTCAAGATGATCGGCGATTTCGCCTCGATCGGGCTCGCCTTCGGCGCGGCGCTCGGGATGGCCAAGGCTCGGCCCGAGAAGCCCACCGTCATGATCATCGGTGACGGCGGATTCCTGATGACCATGGGCGAGCTCGAGACGGTGGTGCGGGAGGACTTGCCGCTCGTCGTCATCGTCATGAACGACTGCGCCTACGGGGCTGAGCTGCATTTCCTGAAACTCCGACAGCACCCGGTTGGGAAGTCGGTATTCCCGGACGTCGACTTTGCGCCGATCGCCGCCGGCTTCGGCTTCGAAGCCGAGACCATTCGCACGCTCGAGGATCTTGCGCGGATGGCTCCGAAGCTGCGCGATCCACAAGGGCCGATCTTCCTCGACTGCAAGCTCAATGCCGAAGTTGCCGCCCCCTTCATGAGCGAGTTCGCGCATTTCGAGGGGCGGCACTAAAAAGAGCGAGACGCGGCGATCGTAAGCATCGCCGAACTCACTACCGCTGGAAAAGCCCGCCGCACCAGATCCCGCCTGATCGGCGTTCCCGGAGGTGGTACTTCCAAAGCCACGATGCTCTGAGGTCAGGTGTTCTCCAGGCCGTCCCGCATCAGTCCCCATCGCATCGTGGTGCGCAGCTCGATCGGACGAAGAATGAAGCGGTCCATAATGAGCCACGTGATGCCTATCGCCAGCATCCCGACCACAATGCGCGCCGATTGGAAGTACTGCTGCGCATTGAAGATCGCATAGCCGATACCATCCGTGCTGGCGATCATCTCGCCGCCCACCAGCGAACGGAAGCCGAAGGCAATGCCGAGGCGCACCCCGGTCATGAGATTCGGGAGCGTCGCTGGAAAAATAACATGCGTGATGACGTCCATGCGGCGCGCCCCGAGCGTCTGGACGGCTTCGATCAGCACGGGTTGTACGGTCCGGATGCCGGTGAGGAGATTGTGGAGCACGGGGAAGAACACGGACATGACGATGATGAACGTCACCGCGCCCTGACCCAGGCCGAACCAAAGAATCGCAAACGGAATCCATGCAAGGCCCGGAATCGCCTGCAGAAGATTCACGAGCGGATCAAAGAAATCACGGCTCGCACGGTTAAGTCCCATGAGATAACCGAGCGGAACTGCAATGACCGCGCCCACGAGGAAGCCAAGCCCGAGACTCTTCAGGCTCACACCGAGATTGACCAGCAGCGTACCCGAGCCGACATCCGCAATGAAGGCACGGAGCACTTCCAGGGGCGAAGGAAAGAGTACGGGTGGCCAGATGTTGAGCGAGGAAAGCAATTGCCAGGCAATGACGCCAACCGCGAACGGAAACAGCTCGCGGGCAAGCTTCCATGTCATGCCCAACGGAGTCCAGCGCGCACGTGCCAGCGTCGTCGTCACGGATGTGCCTCCACGTGTGCGCCGGTCCGCTCGATCTTGGCCGTGAGCAGATCGCGATAGTGCTGAAAGCGAGGATCACGAACGAGCTCGCTCCACTGACGCGGCCGCGGTAGGTCTATATCCACATCGGCGACGATGCGGCCCGGGCGTCCAGACAGGGCGATCACGCGATCGGACAAGAATACGGCCTCGTCGATCGCGTGCGTCACGAACAGAACTGTGGTGCGCTCCGTCGCCGTGATCACCGTCAACTCCTCCTGGAGTCTTTGGCGCGTCATGGCGTCGACGGCAGCGAAGGGCTCATCCATCAGCAGTACGGTCGGATTGTTGGCCAGCACACGAGCGACGGCCGCTCGCTGCCGCATACCTCCCGATAGCTGATGCGGATACTTGTTCTCGAATCCCGAGAGCCCAACGAGCTCGATAAAGCGACGGGAAATGCGTGCGCGCTCTTTGCGAGAGACACCCTTCAACCGCAGGCCGAACTCGACATTAGCCTGCGTGGTCTTCCAGGGCAGCAATGCGTATTCCTGGAAGACCATGCCCCGGTCGGCACCCGGCCCGGTGACCTTGTTGCCAGATACCCTGATCTCGCCCCCCGTCGGTCGGTCAAGACCCGCCACGATCCGCAGGAAGGTCGACTTCCCGCAGCCGGAGGGGCCTATGACCGATACGAACTCGTGCGCCCTGATGCTCAGAGAGATGCCGTCCAGCGCATGAACGTTCTCGCCGAACGTCGGATCGAAATAAGTCTTCGACACCTCACGGGCGACCAGGATCTCCGACACGTCTGCCTTCATCATTTGAGGAATGCACTGTGCTTGGCTTGCACTTCGCCGACAACGCGCTTGAACTCGCCGAGGTGCTTGTCCGGATCCACCTCCGCAGGCGTCAGCTTCTCGGCGGCGAGGTACTTGGCCGTCGCGACGAGCGACTTGGCGGTGAAATCATCGATCAGCGGATTATAGTCGAGCCACTTGAAGGTAACCTCGACAATGCGCGGCTCGACCTTGAGAAACTCGGCCTCGATTTGAGCTGCTTCCTTAGCATTGTTACGCACCCATTGCTGCGACTCCCACAGTGCAGCCACGGCATCCTTCACCTTGGTCGGGTTCTGAGCGGCCCAAGCATCACTGATGAGGAAGAACCCGCCGCCCTGTACGACTTTGCCAAGCCGCATGAGCAGCTTGGCGTCGCCCGCCATCTTTTCTTCGGTGAGCGTCAGGAAGGGCTCAAGGCCCACCATCGCATCCACAGCACCCTGGATGAGCATTTGCCCCATGTTGCCGTAGGTTGCATTGACCCGGTTCACTGCGTCGCGCGGTAAACCGGCCTGCTGGATGAGCTGGCTCAGACCCTGAGCGGGCGCCGTTCCCTGGGGTACAGCGACGCGCTTGCCTTTGAGATCGGTAGGTGAGTTGATGTTGGCTTCTTTGCGGACGAGGACACCGTACGAGTCACCGCCCTTTGCGTACATCGAGTACGCCTTGAAAGGCAGGTTGTTGGCCCAGGCCACGACCGTCGATTCCACGCCGCCGCCCGACCAATCGACCTGTCCTGCTGCCAGAGCCTGATTGGCCTGCACCCCGGTGGCGAGCGGCTTCACCTCCACATCGAAGCCGTACTTCTCGAAGATGCCCTTCTTGGCTCCGATGTAGAAGGCAGCCTGAGAGGCGGTCGTCAGGATGCCGAACCGGACTTTGATTTTCTCCTGCGCTTGTGCGGCCTGAATGCTCGCGAGCATTGCGGCCGCGATGACCGATAGAGTTGCGACCTTCATCCACTTCATGGCGTTCTCCCGTTTGTTGACTTACCCTTCTAGGGGCTTTTGCTTTTGCGGCTGAACGCTCAGGGGCGAACGCCGAACCGTGCCTTTGGGCCAAGTGTAGTCTTTATGCGGGCCTGTGCAGCGTCGATGAAACGACAAAGGTAAGCGCGCGTCTCACGAGGATCGACTATGTCCTCGACACCAAAGGCCTCGGCCGTGCGGAACGGGGAAGCCATGCTGCGCAACTCAGCCTCGATTTCGCGCTCGCGTGCCTTGGGATCGGGAGCGGCAGCGATTTCGCGGCGAAATGCCGCCGCAACGCCCCCTTCGATCGGCAGCGATCCCCATTCGGCCGACGGCCAGGCGATCTTGAAATCGAGCCCGTTCTTGTCGGTCGTCCCCATGCCGGCCATTCCATAGCACTTGCGCACAACGACCGTGAACATCGGCACACTCGCCTGAAGGGCAACGTAGACGGCGCGCATGCCCTCACGCAGTGTCGCAGCCGCTTCCGCGTCCTTCCCGACCATGAAGCCCGGGACATCGACGAAGAACACCAGCGGAATATGGAAGCTGTCACAGAGCTCGATGAAATGCGTCTGCTTGCGGGCAGCACGGACATCCATCGCGCCGCCATACACCATGGGATTGTTGGCGAGGATGCCGACGACCTTGCCGTTCATGCGCGCGAAGGCCGTGATCAGGGCTTTGCCGAATGTGGGCTGGATCTCGAAGAGGCTGCCTTTGTCCGCCACGAGTTCGACGAGCTTGCGCATATTGTAGGGTCGGCGGCGGTCCCGCGGCACGATGGACGCCAGCTCATTCTCGGCGCGATCGATGGGATCGCCGACATCGACGATCGGCGGCATCTCCCAAACGTTCTGCGGCATATAGGAGAG
>CAUJKI010000512.1 GCA_963205015.1 Pseudomonadota bacterium | reverse complement strand
AGGGACACCCTCCCGGACCCTCCCGCATTTATGAACAGGGAGCTCGCCGCGCACGCAACGCTATCCCCTCTCCCCGCGCGCGGGGAGAGGGCCAGGGTGAGGGGCGGCGACAAACGCAAACGTCGCGCAAGTGCCCGCCCCTCATCCTAACCTTCTCCCCGTAAGTACGGGGAGAAGGGACGGCGGTGCGCTTGCGGCGATGCGCGACCTACAGCTTCCCCGCTGTATCGCGCAGCACGAACTTCTGGATCTTGCCGGTCGACGTTTTGGGCAGCGGACCGAACACAATCGTCTTCGGCACTTTGTAGTGTGCCATGTTCTCGCGGCAGAAGGCGATGATCTCCTCGGCCGGCACGGTACCCGCATCGGTCTTCAGCGTGACGAAGGCGCAGGGCGTCTCGCCCCACTTCTCGTCGGGCCGCGCGACAACCGCAGCCTCCATGACCTTTGGATGGCGGAAAAGGACCTCCTCGACCTCCAGCGACGAGATGTTCTCGCCACCCGAGATGATGATGTCCTTGGAGCGGTCCTTGACCTCGATATAGCCGTCACCATGCCAGACGGCGAGATCGCCCGAATGATAATAGTCACCCGCAAAGGCTTCGGCCGTCGCGGCCTCGTTCTTGAGATAGCCGCGCATAATCGTGTTCCCGCGCAGCATGATCTCGCCGATGGCCTCGCCGTCGCGCGGCACGGGCTGCATCGTATCCGGATTGGCGACGATCATGTCCTCGACCAGCACGACCGGGATGCCCTGCCGCGCCATGATCCGATAGCGCTCGTCCGTCCCGAAGCCTTCCCATTCGGCGTAGGGTGCGCAGTACGTCGATGGCCCATAGCTCTCCGTCGTGCCGTAGAGATGCAGCACTTCGAAGCCCATGGCCTCCATGCGCTGAATGACGATGGCCGGCGGCGCGGCGCCACCCGTTGCGACTTTCGTGCGCACGGGAAGCGGCTTCTTCACGGCGTCCGGCGCGTGGATGAGCATGTTGAGCACGATGGGCGCACCACACATGTGCGTCACGCGTTCCTCCGCGATCAGCTCGAATATGCGCTGAGGCTCGACGCGGCGCAGACATACGTGCGTGCCGCCTGCTGCCGTGACCGCCCAGGTATACGTCCACCCCGAGCAGTGGAACATCGGCAGCGTCCAGAGATAGCGGCTCTCATTGTCGAGTTTGAACGTCAGCGCATTGGCAAGTGCGCCGAGATAGCAGCCGCGGTGCGAGAATACGACGCCCTTCGGGTTGCCGGTCGTCCCCGACGTGTAGAGCAGGCACACGGCATCCCACTCGTCCTTGGGACCGGGATAGGCGAAAGCGGGATCGCCGGCTGCGATGAAGCGCTCGTACTCGACGCCGCCGAACGAGGGCGCATCGGCGGTCTCCGCATCGGCGATGTCGATGACGATCGGACGCTTCGCGCCCATCAGCTCCAGCGCCGGCGCGATGGTGCTGTGGAATTCGCGGTCAGCAAGGAAGATCTTCGCTTCGCCGTGCTCGAGGCAGAAGGCGATGGCTGCTGGGTCGAGGCGGATGTTGATCGGGTTCAGCACCGCGCCGATCATGGGCACGGCATAGTGTGCCTCGAGCATGGCCGGGATGTTCGGCGCCAGGATCGCGACCGTATCGCCACGTCCGATCCCAGCCTTGGTCAGCGCGTGGGCGAGCTGCCGCGCGCGGGCATATAGGTCGTGGTAGTTGAAGCGCCGCTTCCCATGCACGACTGCCGTGCGCGCGCCAAAGAAGGCGTCCGCGCGCTTGAGAAAGCTGATCGGGCTCAGCGGCACGAAGTTCGCCGCGCATTTCTCGAGCTCAGGCCCGTCCATCTTCATTCCTGCCTCCATGCCCTGTTCACAGGATCCCTCCGCCGCGGTCTGCCGGAAGGCAACCACCGGTCGTATACTCGCGCACGCCGAGCTTGGCCACTTGCAAGCGGATGCGCGTCAACCTCACGCGAGCAGGCCAATTGCCAGTCGCCCTGCGAAGCGCCATCAAGCCCCGATATTGCAGGCCGCTAGCGCCGCAATCGGGAGGATGTCGTTGTCCATGGCACCGAGCTGGCAGATCTGCACGGGATGCGAGAGACCCGTCAGGATTGGCCCGAGCACGGTCGCGCCGCCAAGCTCCTTGAGCATCCGCGTCGAGATGGACGCCGCATGGAAGGCCGGCATCACCAGCACGTTGGCGGTATCCGTCAGTCGGCAGAAGGGATAGAGCCGGCGCAGATCCGGATTGAGCGCCACGTCGGCGGACATTTCGCCGTCGTACTCGAAGTCGACGCCGCGCTGGTCGAGAATGCGCACGGCCTCGCTCATCTGGTCGGAGCGCTCGCCGCGCGGCTGGCCGAAATTCGAGTAGGCGATCATGGCGACGCGCGGCTCCATGCCGAAGCTGCGGGCGGCACGCGCCGCTTCGATGGCGATGTAAGCCACCTGCTCGGCGGTCGGCATGTCCGTGACGCTCGTATCCGCGACGAGCACCGCACGCCCGCGGCAGAGCGCGAGCGAAACGCCGACGACCCGCCGTCCGGGCTTCGGGTCGATCACGCGCTGCACGTCCTGGAAGACGCTGCTCCAGTTACGCGTGACGCCCGAGACCATGGCATCGGCATGACCATGCACCACCATCAGCGCGGCGAACACATTGCGCTCGTTCAGCACGAGCCGCTCGCAATCGCGCCGGAGATAGCCGTGGCGCTGCAGGCGTTTGTAGAGATAGTCGGTGAACTCGGCTGTATAAGGCGAGCGGCGCGTATCGAAGAGCTGGAACTCGCCCTTCAGGCGAACGCCGAGCTCCTTGAAGTTCGCCTTCACCGTATCGCTCGTGCCAACGAGAATGGGCGTGCCGTAGCCCTGATTGAGATAGGCATTGGCGGCGCGGATCACGGCCGGCTCCTCGCCCTCGGCGAACACGATGCGCTTCGGGTTCGTGCGCGCCTTTTCGAGCGTCGCCGTGAGCCATCCGGTCATGGGATCGAGCCGGCCCCTCAGACGCGAAACGTACGCACTCTCATCCGCGAGCGTCGTGCGCGCGACTCCGCTTTCGATTGCGGCGCGCGCTACGGCCGGCGGCACGGACGTGATGAGGCGCGGATCGAACGGTGCCGGAATGATGTACTCGGGTCCGAAGGTCGGCCGGCGCCCATAGAGCGCCGCAGCCACTTGGTCGGGGACCTCCTCACGGGCCAGCGCCGCTAGCGCCCGCGCCGCGGCAATCTTCATCTCAGTATTGATCTCGCGGGCGCGCACGTCGAGGGCGCCACGAAAAATGAAGGGAAAGCCGAGGACGTTGTTGATCTGGTTCGGGTAGTCCGAGCGGCCCGTTGCTATGATCGCATCCGGGCGTACGGCATACACTTCCTCGGGCGTGATCACGGGATCGGGATTCGCCATGGCTAAGAAGATCGGCTTCGGCGCCATGCCTTTGACCATGTCCAGCGTGACCGCGCCGTACGCCGAGAGAACGTAAAGAG
>CAUJKI010000511.1 GCA_963205015.1 Pseudomonadota bacterium | reverse complement strand
GAAGCGCTTGAAGAGATCTTCGACAAGCGCCCAGTGCTTCGGATACCGAGCCTGGATGTCGGCTCGGATCTCGGCACGCGATCCCTCGCGTACCGACATCTTGGCGGGAATGATCAGGTCCACACCGAACGGCTTGTCGGTCAGCGACTTGATCTTGCGGATGGCGGCGCGGAGCACATCGAGCTCCAGCCCATGTGCCCCGAGGCAGCCCATGCCACCGGCATTCGACACCGCGGCTACCAGTTCGGGCGTGGTGATGACGCCTTTGTAGATCCCCATGCCCGCCTGAATCAGCGGATGGCGAATGTTGAAGACGTCGCATAGTCCTGCGTGCAGCATGGCCGGACCTCCCATTCTTCTTTTGATCGACGGGGCTAGTTGGGCTTCCAAGCCTTGGCTTGGCGGGCGATCTCCGCGCGGTCGAAGGCGTTGTAGTCCTTGACGAACTCGTTGGTGTACCGGCCGGTGAAGTCGATCTTTTTCTTGATGATCTCGCCGGCCACCGCGAATTCATTCCAGGTGGCGATGTCCTGTTCGTTATGCCAACCGAAACCGTGCTTCTCCGAGTCCGGTGTGATGAGCAGCGTAAGGCGCCGGGTGAGGATGGCCATGGCCGTCTTCATCTGCTCTTCATCGCTGACGCCGATCGCACGCGATGATTGGACCTCGTCCCACATCATCCGGATGCAGGCCTCCGGGTTTTGCTGAGAAAAGTAGGTTGCCTTGGCCATGGCTCGACCAAGCTTGCGGTAGAGATCGGGATCAGCCTTCACGGCATCCTTGCGTGCGATGAATTGCACCGCAAACAGCCTGTCCTGCTCGTGACCAACGAAGTAGCGAAGCTTGGCGCCCGTTGCTTCGATCTGTGCATAGACAGAATCGAAGATGGCCAAGCCATCGACGTGCCCACTGCGCATTGCCTGCAATGCCGTCGTGCCCATGCCGACCGCGAGATACGTCAGCTCGGTCTTGGGATCGATGCCGACTTGGCGCAGAACACCGTTGGTGAGAATGATGTTCGAGCTCGCCAAGCTTTGTGCGCCGAGCTTCTTGCCACGAAAATCTTCGAGCTTGCGGATCGGGCTTTCGTCGAGGACGGCGATGCTGCCGGTCGGGCGACGAATGAAATTGTAGAGCAGGATCAGCTCGTCGTTGCCGCGCTCGAAGAGTTGCAGCAGCGGCTCCGGGGTCGAGCCGCCAATCTCTAGGCGGCCGGAGAGAACTGTCTGAACCACCGTGACGGCACCGGGGATAGGCTGCACCTTCACCTCGAGCCCCTCCTCGGCGAAGAAGCCCGCTCGGATCGCCACCGGATACATGCAGTAGGACGCATTGATCGCGCCGACCGACAGACCGAAGCTGACCTGGCGTTTTTGCTGAGCCGCAGCCGGGTTTAGCGTGAGGAGAGACGCCGTCGCCGCAAGGCTTAGTGCCCTTGCCAAACCACGCCAGGACGATGATGGCAAAAGGCGCGAAACACGGGTTTGCGACATCGTTCACTCCCTACTGGGATTGCACTATGACATAAAATTATACAATCATGACGGCAGGAGGCAAGCTATTTTGTGCTGCCTTGTGCGGCAGCGTGCGCATGAAAACCGAACAGCAAGATGCCAATCCGTAAGGGATCGTCCATGCAGCCAGTACTCGTCGTAACGGGAGGTAGCCGCGGCATCGGCGCAGCAATTGCGCGTCTTGGCGGCGTACGCGGCTACGCCGTTTGTGTTCATTGTCGCGGCCGTCTCGATGCGGCCAGCGACGTCGTGTCCTCCATTCGCGCTGACGGAGGAAAGGCAATCGCCGTGCAGGCCGATGTCGGCGACAGCGATGCAGTTGCGCATCTTTTCGAGCGCGTCGACAACGAACTCGGCGTCGTGACGGCGCTTGTGAACAATGCTGGCATCGTGGGCGGCAAGGCCCGGGTCGACGAGGCGGAGCCCGCACGTCTTCGAAGCGTGTTCACCACCAACGTCTACGGAAGCTTCTATGCCTCGCGCGAAGCGATAAGACGCATGTCGACGATGCATGGCGGCAAGGGTGGCGCGATCGTCAATGTCTCGTCGATGGCCTCAGTGCTCGGCGGTCTCGAGCGCACGGTGCACTACGCAGCGTCCAAGGGCGCGGTCGATGCGATGACCATCGGACTGGCGCGCGAAGTTGCGCGCGAGGGCATACGCGTCAATACGATCAGGCCCGGAATTGTGCATACTGATATCCACCTGCCGAAAGGTGGCGACGCTTTCATCGCTTCAGTGACGGCGAGCGGCGTTATTCCGATTGGCCGCGTCGGGCAACCAACCGAGGTCGCGGAAGCTGCGCTATGGCTGCTTTCGGATGCCGCCGCCTATGTGACGGGCGCCATTCTGAACGTGTCGGGAGGGCGCTAGCACTCGGATCCGCGGCTACTCGACGGTGTCGAGCGGCGCAAGTTGCAGTCCACGACCGTTGAAGAAGCGTGGATTCATCTTCTCGATCCGGACGCCGGCGAGATGCCTGTCCATAAGGCCGGCGGCTCGCTCGAATTTTCTCTGCTCCAGCACCTTGATGATCTGTAGGTGCTGTCCACATTGTCTTTTTACACGCTCTCGGTCGATAGATCCGCTGTATTCGACCAGGCGCCGCAGCTGATTCTGACGCGCAACTGCCTGGAAGATGAAGCGGTTGTTCGTCATCGCGGCGATTGCCTCGTGGAACGTCGCGTTGGCCTCGAACAGCTCGATTGGCGTAGCACTCATGTAGCCACTCGTGTGGAGAAACTGCTGCTGGGTCTGTAGGCGTGTCAGCGCCGCTGCATCGACCTTGAAGGTCGAGAGCTGGATGCCGGCGGGCTCGAGAATGCGCCTGTACTCATAGCTATCCGAATAAGCTTCAGGAGAGTCGATCATCGGCAGGAACGACCAGCCTTTGCCCGCTCGGCGTTCGACCCAACCTTCGTTGGCCATACGCCCGAGGATGCGCCTCAGTCGGTCGCGCGGCAGTTGATATCGCCGCATCGCCTCACTTTCTTTGATGACCGTCGGGAGCACCCCCGACAGGCGATCACGCGCGATGGCGAGGTAGACCTGCTCTTCCGTTACCTCCGGAATGAGGTCAGCGGTCTCGATCTCCGTTGCTGCGCGTAAAAGGAAATAGCCGCGATTCTTGCGATGAAGCAGAACACCCTGTTTGGCAAGATAGGCGAGTGCGCCGCGTACAGGCGAGCGCGACGTACCGGTCACCTTTTCAAGCTCCTGCTCGGTCACGTGCTCGCCCGCTGGAAGGCAGGCCGACTGCATATGACTGAGGATTCTTCGTGCCACTTGGAGATGGAGCTGGCTCATACGGAAATCTCAAAGCTCGACGGTTGAAGCGCTTTGCTTTCGGGCCGCGATACGAATATGGCGTAGCTCGACCGTTCGTTTGCCAAGACACTTTCTGACGATGACTGAACACTCTCGAGGGAGGGTGCGTTTAGCAGCGTTGTTTATTATTATCAAGGTTCTATAAGCAAATATCACGTCCACGTGTTGTCCAGTGTTCATGTGTGCT
>CAUJKI010000510.1 GCA_963205015.1 Pseudomonadota bacterium | reverse complement strand
CGGGACACCGCCTTCGGCGGATGCATAGACGTGGCTCACGCGATCGATCTCGATCGCGGCGCCCACAGTCTGGGCTGCCCTCATGTCCGCCACGTACTGCATCGAGCCTCCAGGTAGCGTACGGTTTCGTTGAATGCGATGGCCACCACCGCGAGCAGAATGACGCCGGCAAAGAGCTGCGGCATCTGGAAGTTCTCGCCCCAGTTGGAAATAAGGTGACCGATACCGGTGCGCGAGGCGTACATCTCCGCAATCATTACGCCGGTGAAGTTGAAGATCATGGAGATCCGCAGCGTCTCGAGCAGCACAGGCATCATGCTCGGCACATAGACGCGCCGCAGGATCTGCAAGGGCGTCGCGCCGAAGGAGCGTGCCACCAGCACGTACTCTGACTTGACGGACTCGACGGCCGCCGTCGCGCTCATCAGCACGACGAACGCCGTCGTGAAGGCGGCGTAGGCGACTTTCTGGTGGAAGCCGATGCCGAAGATCAGGATGAACATCGGCAGGAAGATCGATTTGGGGATGCTGAAAACGTAGAACAGCATCGGCTTGAAGATCGCCCCCGCATAGGGGAACTCGGCGATCGCGATGCCGGCAGCCGCACCGATCGGCACCGCAATGATGAAGGCGACGATGACCTCGAGGGCCGTGATCAGGATGGCTTCCTGCACGGCAGGACGCGCAATCTGCACCTGCAGCGTCGTCAGCACGTCGCTTAGCGGCGGCAGCAGCATGGGATTGACGAGGCCCATGCGCGGCGCAATCTCCCACGCTCCAAGCACCAGGAGCAGGATGGCCGAGCGCACGAGAATGATTTGCCAGCGTGTCACGAGAAGCCCGGTTCGAAAATACTTGAAACGGCGCCGGCTGCGCGAGTGCTCGCACAGCCGGCCAGCGGCCTGCCCGAAGCCTCTCAGGCTTTGGTCGGAACGGGCTTGAACTTCTCGATGAAAACCTCTTTCGGCTCAGCCAGCTCCTTCATGCCGATCAGGCGTGCGTTATCGAGCGCACGCTCGACCCATTCGAGCTTGAACTCGCCGGTGCGCGAGATGAGCTTGAGGTTGCGGTCGAGCTCGAAGGCCGCGATCTTCTCCGGAATTTCGTCGATCTCGGCAACCAGCTTCACGGCTGCGTCGCGGTTCTTGTCCTCGACGAGGAAGCCGACGCCACCAAAGAGTGCGTTCACCGCCTTCTGCACGACTTCGGGCCGCTCTTTGATGACCTTGTCGGTGGCGATCCAGCTTCCGGTCGAATGGGCCGGCACGGCGGTGCCGTAGTCGATCAGCACGCGCGCCACCTTCTCGTCGACGACCTTGTAGGTCAGCGGCGAGTAGAGGACCGTCGCATCGATATTGCCGGTCAGCAGGTTCGGCACGAGGCCGCCGCCGCCAAGCGGGACGCGCGTGAACTGGATCTTGTGCTCGGCGACGGTCCACAGCGCCAGGATGTCCGTGCCCGACCCGGCCGAGGTGATACCGACTTTCTTGCCGGCAATCTCGGAAACCTTGGTGATCGGCGAATCCGTCTTCACGACGAGCTGCCAGCCGTAGTAGCCGTTGGCGGCATTGGCGACGCAGCGTGCATTGACGCCGCGCTTGAGGCCGCCCGCCACGCTCATGGTCGAGTTCATGACGATGTCGGCGGCTCCCGCCGCCAGCGCCTCGAAGCCCTCGGCACCACTGCGATAGATCGTCAGCTCGGGCTTGAGGCCTTCCTTCTCGAACAGCTTCTGGCGGATTGCCGTCTCGGCGATGATGGTCGGGTAGTAGGTCTTCGTCGGCACGCCGATCCGGACGACGTTCGAGCCCTGGGCACGCGCCACCCATGGCATGGCAACGGTCGCTCCCAGACCCGCGAGCACCGTACGGCGCTTGAGCTTGGCAGTCGAAATTACTGGCTTGTCGGCCATTGGACGTCTCCTCCAGGGCGATTGTTTGGGATGCTTGTCAAAATACAAACTTCTGTCCCCGATTGGACGCTACCTTAGCCCGCCGCCGTCGCCCACAACAATATCGCCGGCGCCGGTGCAGCCTGTGCACCACGCGGCCCACCCGCTGATGATGCTCCGCATCGTGAGCAGCTTGCGATTGCCTACGCCTGGGACAGGGACGCTCCAGCGGCGCGCGGGATGCCCGCGGGGACAGATGGTCCCGCAATTCTATTCAATTCTTACGATCCGCCTTAGCGAATCCTTGCGTCGCCGATGCTACGAGTCCTGAGCACCAAGCAAGGACAATCAAGAAATGAAGCTTTCATACCTCGGAGCGCTGGTGGGCGCATTAGGAGTTGGCCTCGGCGCGACAGCGCTCGTCGCGGGCGGCACCATGTCGCGGGCGACGCCGGTGGCCACGGCGGCGGTTGCCGACATCGCCACCATGTCCATCCGCCAGCGCCACACCTTGCAGGACATGCTGGATCTGAGCGACGGCATCTCCTACGACGATGCGGCGCGCACGCTCGGTATCCCCGGGCATCTGCAGAGCCGGAGGGCGGCCGGCCTGCCGGACATCGAGGACGACTCCCGCGTCACGGTCTATGCGTGGCCAAATCCGGACAACTCGCGCGTTGTGCTCGTCTTTCGCAACGACCGCCTGATCCACAGGACGCAGACCGGGCTGCGCTGAGGCACACGCACCGTCGCTCCGAGCGCTTTCATCCGAGCGCCGACCTCAGCGCCGCGACCAGCCGGTCGCAATCGGCTTCCTCGTTATAGACGTGGGGCGAGATACGCAGGCGCCCGAGCCGTGGCGCGGCATAGATCTGCTCCGCGGCAAGGCGTTCTACGAGCCCGGCCGGCATTCCCCCGGGAAATCCGAGACTCAGAATGTGCGGTGCCCGCACGCTCGCGGCCGGCATCATGACCGGCAACCCCGCAACGCCCTCCGCGATGTGCCGCGTGAGCGCGGCAAGCCGCTCGACAACGGCACCCTGGCCCCATGCGGCCATCATCTCCATGCCGATCGCGGCCATCTCCATGGAGATGAAGTGATCGCGCTCGCCCATATCGTAGCGGCGCGCATCGGGCAGGTAGCGCGTATCGGCGAAGTAGACCGGGTTCTCCGCCTTGACGTTGCGGCGCCCGAACGCCGTCTGCTCGAGCGGAACACCGCCCTGGTGACGCTTGGCCACATATACGAAGGCGCGGCCGTAAGGGCCGAGCACCCACTTGTAGGTTGGGAAGATCAGGAAATCGGGATCGAGTTGCCGCACGTCGGTTGCGA
This sequence comes from Pseudomonadota bacterium, assembly GCA_963205015.1. Lineage (GTDB taxonomy): Bacteria > Pseudomonadota > Alphaproteobacteria > Rhizobiales > Hyphomicrobiaceae. Next base: position 2,022 of record CAUJKI010000510.1, on the reverse strand, counting down.
TGACGCCGACGCCATGGGTTGCATCGACCAGGAAAGCCGCACCCTGCCGCTTGAGCGCTGCCTGCACGCGGGTGATGTCGATGAGCCCGCCGTCCGACCAGTGTACCGAGGAGATGGAGCAGAGTGACAGCGGGCGGGCGCCCGGACGCTCGACCGCCGCAAGAACCGCGTTCGTCCAGTCGGCATCGGGCGGCTGCGGAACAGTCTCGACGGTGAAGCCCTGGGCCTCGGCGCGCGTCTGCCACTCGAGCACAGGCGAGGTATGGTCGTTCTCCAGCACGAGGACGCGGGAGCCGCTGGCGGGCGCGAGGACCTTGCCCGCCATCGCAACGCCGTACCCGACGGAGGAAACGAGCGCGATATCGCTCGCGTCCGCACCGATGAGGCGTGCGGCGGCGGCGCGGGCTCGCTCATGCTGGGTATCGGCAAAGCCGGCGTCGAGCTGCCATGGCTGGCCCTTGCGGCCCACGGCGCGACGTGCGGCTTCCTGCGTCGCGAGCGGGAGCGGGCTCCAGCCGGCTGCGTTCAGGTAGGCGACCTCGCGGGGTATGTCGAAGAGATGGCGCTGCGAGGCAAGCATAGGTCCTCCGGATCGTCGGCGCAGAAAGGGGGTATGTCCCTTTGTCTACACGATCCGAAGATGTCCGGCACCGGCCGGCGCGTTCATTTGGCGAAGCTGGCCGCCTGCTGGCCAGAACGGCGGGGCCCATAGATGCGCACCGCGCCGCTCACGTCGCCGGCCTGAAGCGCACGGAAGTCCTCCTTGTAGTGCATGGACATGAGCTGCCCATGGCCGCCCGGATGGTCGAGGCCAATGGCATGACCGATCTCATGCGCAAGCGTATAGCGCAGATCATAGACGCTCAGATTGCCGTCGAAGCCGACCTTCCAGCGCTTCGCCGGGTTGAAGCAGATCAGCGAGCGCTCGATCGGGCGAAGCGGCCCGTCGCCCTTGACGTAGGTCACGTCGGCGAAAGCAAAAGCGATCGGATCGCGCTGCGCCCCGATCAGGATGTCGGGCCTCGAGCCCGGGGCGGCCGCCGCAAAGCGGATGTTGGCGACCTGCTCCCACATCTGGAAGGCCGCGGCCGCCTCGCGCTGCAATACCGCACTATCGATCTCCGAGCGCGCCAGCATGTCATCCATAGGCACCATGGCACGGCAGTTGCGCGCATCGCTGAACGCCACGGGCGCCGCGACAAAGCCATACGTGACCACTACGGGTTGCGCCTCGGTTGCACCCCAGCGCACCAGGACGCCATTGAAGTCAAGAAGCCGGAAGCCCAGAATGCCCGCGGCGCGCGCGCCGCCAACCCCCACCAGCCCGGCCATCACCAGGCCAATCACCCACTTTTTCACGCTTTAGTCCCCCGATCCTTCCGCTCTCTCCCACCCACCATGGGAGTCCCCAGGCACCGCAGAGTTGCGCATCGCACAGTAGGCATTTTGTGGCGGGCGCCAAGCCTGGAATAGTGGCGGATCGTCGCGGCTGTGGAACTTTTTCTGCCATCGCGCGTGCGCCGTGATCCGCATGTCAGACGGCTGCGCAAATGGTCTTTCCTCTGCCGCCCGGTGCGTTAAAAACTCTTGTCGCAGAAAAACAAGGAGATCGACATGAGCCGCGCCGCAGCCGCAAATCTTGCAGCCCCCTTCAGCCCGCTTCGTCTCAGCGAGCGATCGCTCGCCGTGCAGATTGGCGCCGTTCTCTTCGGCAGCGCGCTGATGACCGCCTCGTCTTACGTCTCAGTGCCTATGGTCCCCGTCCCCATGACCATGCAGACGCTGGCGGCCACGCTGATCGGCGCACTCTTCGGCTGGCGTCTCGGCGCGATCACCGTTGCCGTATGGCTCTTGCAGGGCGCACTCGGCCTGCCCGTCTTCTCAAATGGCACGGGCGGCATCGCGCGGCTCGCCGGCCCGACCGCCGGCTATCTGTTCGGATTCGTGGCCGCCGCGGCGCTGACCGGCTGGCTCGCCGAACGCGGATGGACCGGCGACCGCATCGTGCGCGCCTTTCTCTCG
>CAUJKI010000509.1 GCA_963205015.1 Pseudomonadota bacterium | reverse complement strand
CCGCGCTCGACGCTCTCCGTTGGCATGGCGCTCAAGGATGGCAAGCCATACATGGTCTGGGGGACACCCGGCGGCGATCAGCAGGATCAGTGGAGCGCGCAGTTCTTCCTGCGCCATGTCCACGCGGGCATGAATATGCAGGAGGCGATCGACGCGCCGGCCTGGCACATCGAGCATTTTCCGGCGTCATTCTGGCCGCGTGCCGCACGCCCCGGCGTAGTCGTGGTGGAGAGCCGCTTACCGGATGCGACGATCAAGGAGCTCGAGCGGCGCGGCCACAAAGTTGAGATCGGGCCGGACTGGTCGGAGGGACGGCTCACGGCCGCATCCCAGGTTGGCCCGCGGCGGCGCGCGGCTGCCAATCCGCGCGGCATGCAAGGATATGCGGCGGGGCGGTAAGGCGGACAGCAGAGAGTACGATCAGCGCCCCGCGCTGCAGTGGCGCGCGGGACCGTGAGCTGAGATCAGCAGCTCCTGGCGAGAACCGCCCACATGCTGCTACCCCGGTAATAGGCCGGATTGGATGGGGCTGGCAGCCCCTTCCAACAGGACAGCGGTTTATGGGAAGCGGAGCCGCTAGTCGCGCGCTGCCGCGGCGGAATGGATGATGTTCCCCTCGATGTCGGCAAGGAGCGACTTGGCCAGCTCCACCTCGGTATCAGCTTCGTCCGGGAGCAGATACAGCAGTGCAGAGATCTTCAACTTAAGGTGGTCGGAGCGCGTGGCCTTGAGGGTTACGAGCTGCCTGCAGATACCCTGCATCTCATCCGTTAGCGCATCAAATGTGCGGTAGAAGTGTAGCTCATCGGGGTATCCCGAGCCCTCCTGATATCCCGCAGACATACTCCGAATCTTTGTAATGAGATCACAAAATCTATTTGTCAGATCACCGAAGTTCTGGGTTAATCTTGGTGGTGATCGGCCCGGATGTTCCTTCCATCCGTCAGTCACTAAACGTGCAATACAGACATTTGCTGTCTTCGGCATAAGTAATACTCGCAAGTTACCAGGGTTCCTCCACTGCTGGTGAGGCCGTATTGTTCTCGGCTGACCTGCACCGCTGCCAGCAATCATGACTAAGCCATAATTTGTCAACATTTGTTCGCGTGGAAATCGCTCGATTTCCGCAACTAATGCGAGCAGAGGACACGCTGAGCGCACGGGAAAAATAGTCGGAACACGTGACGATGCGTATGTGTACGCTGCAATTATTCAACTGAGCATAAGGCTTGGGAAGTTTTGTTCGGGATGGTGGGCAGTACAGGGATCGAACCTGTGACCCCTACCATGTCAAGGTAGTGCTCTACCGCTGAGCTAACTGCCCATCCCGTAAGGCGCCCGCCGCCGGTCGCTTGGCGCGGGCAAGGTGGCTCTCTTAGCGAACGGGGGGCATTCGCGCAAGGATGGACTGCGCTTGCCTCGCGAAAAACGGCGCGCAGATCATGCGACCCAATATTCCGGGAAGGCAATCCAGGCGCGGCGGAGGTCATCGGGGCCTGGCGTGCGCTCATCGTGCAGCCGCATGAGAGTTTCGCGCCGGGCCACTGCACGTGCGAGCGAAGCCTCGAACATGTCGGCAAGGTCCTCCCGGTAGGCAGCCGCTGCATCTTCCTTTCCAGCGGCCAGTGCGGCGGCGGCGTCCCCGGCCATCTCGCCGGAGATGACCGCAGACATGATCCCGGCGCCGGTGATCGGGTTCGTAAGGCCCGCCGCGTCGCCGGCCAGCAGCACGTGCGCGGCGCCGATCCTTGCCGCAGGCGACAGCATGCCGCCGCTCGGGATGGCGCCGCCCGTATGACCGAGCACATCGCGCCCGACGCGTCCCTGCGCCGCGAGCTGCGCGTGCAGATCGTCGAGCAGCGGCTTGAAATGGGACCGCCAGCGCGGATCGCCACCGAGGCCGAGGTTCGCGACCTCGCCCTTGGGAAAGAGCCATGCGTAGCCGCCGGGCAGCTTGTGCGAGAGGAAGATGTCCGTCTCCTCGAAGGGCATCAGGAGTGTCACGGTCATCTGCCGAGTCTCGGCGAGAACCTCGTTCTCGATGCCGACGGCGGCGCCCACGGCGGAGCGCGGTCCATCCGCACCGATGATGACGGCAGCGGAAAGCCGACTACCATCGGAGAGCTGTGCCGTGCCATCGCTGTCAATCGTGCGGAGGGAGAGCCCGAACCACGTATCGGCACCCGTTTCCTTTGCGCGCTCGACGAGCGCAGCATCGAACGCACGCCGGTCGATCATCACGCCGGAGAATTGCTCTCTCAAATGCGGGGGCTCATCCTCAACGAAGGTGGTCATGGCGCGAATGCGCTGCCGGCGGTGTTGCGCGAGTGCCGGTACTTGCTGGCCAATCAGCGCCGGTACGAACTCGGCGCACTGCACAGGATGGCCGGGAACGCTCTTGCGGTCGATCGCGACGACACGCGCACCGACGCGTGCCGCTGCTGCTGCCGCGCTCGCGCCCGCCGGCCCGAGGCCGATCACAAGCACGTCGATTGCGCGTGTCTCGCTCACAGGCTCCCTCAATGTCCCTCGAAGGCCATGAGCGTCTCGCAGCGGATGCCCATGCCCTCGAGCCGTTTGCGGCCGCCTATGTCGGGAAGGTCGACGATGAAGGCCGCGCCAACGATGGTGCCGCCCGAACGCTGCACAAGCTTGGCGGCGGCTTCGGCCGTGCCGCCGGTTGCGATGAGGTCATCGACGATCAGGATGCGTGCGCCGGGGCGGATCGCGTCCTCGTGGATCTCCATAGTGTCGATGCCGTATTCGAGCGTGTATTCCTGGCCGATGGTTCTCCAGGGCAGCTTGCCCTTCTTGCGGATGGGCACGAAGCCCGTGCCGAGCCGGTCGGCGACCGCGCCGCCGAGAATGAAGCCGCGCGCCTCGATGCCCGCCACCGCATCGATCGGCTCGCCGCGCCAGGGCTCGGTCATGCGCACGAGGGTTGCCTTGAAGCCTTGCGCGTCGCCGAAGAGCGTCGTGACGTCGCGGAACATGATGCCGGGCTTCGGGTAGTCGGGGATCGTGCGGATCAAGCTCTTCAGGTCGGCCACCGTGCGCTCCTCCTCATGGCCTGTCAGGTCCGGACAGCGCCGTTCTTCAGCTCTCCCAGGGCACGCCGCCGGCATAGGTGAGATAGGGCACACCCGCGAGCCAGCCCGAGTCGACCGGCAACAGGATGCCCGTGATCGTGCGCGCCTGATCGGAAGCCA
>CAUJKI010000508.1 GCA_963205015.1 Pseudomonadota bacterium | reverse complement strand
TGAGCGGGGCCACCTCTCGTGACCCATGGAACGCGTCGCTACTAGTACGCGTAGCAAGCTCTTTCGCCGATATTGGCGCGCAGCGGGCGATGACCGCTAAGGTTCGCCGGGTCCCAACGTTCAAGCCATAGCGGCGTTCCCACATTGGCGCCAGAAAGCGGGCAATGCGCGTGCTCAGGATGGAGCATCGGTAGGAAAGCTCTGTTCCAGAGGCATTACGCCAACCATTGACGCTACCGGTTCCCAGACATATGCTTGCACTTTGCAAGCAATGTCACTACCCTCCGTACGCGAGGTAGCCGCAGTCCGGATGCCGGATACCGAGATGGGAGAGCGGGTGTGTGTGTTCGTTGTCCGTCCTGACGGTGCGCCCGGTCCGGATCTCGAAGCGCTCTACTCGTTCATGCTGGAGCGCGGCTTGGCCAAATTCAAGATTCCGGAGAGGCTTGAGTTCATAGACGCCCTGCCCATGAACCCGGCGGGAACAAAGGTAAACAAGAAGGCGCTGGAGAGGATCGTTGCGGCCGCCCCGGGCACAGAAACCGATATCGAAGGAGGAGTTATGAGGAGAGCGCTCCGTCGCTCGGTTTAGCGACCGTCTGGTTGTAAGTGCGGCTGACTTATCTCCGGACGCGCGGGCCGTAGCGCTGATCGTGCCGGGATAAGCCGATTCTTCGCTGGACGATTGGACACACGGCGTTCTACGCCGTCTGAGAGAACATATTGGAGAAGCGCATGAAGCAAACGGTTCGCATCATCGAGACTAGCCTTCGGGACGGTCAGCAGTCCCTATGGGCGACGCGTATGACTACCGCGATGATGTTGCCGGTGCTGCCACTGCTAGACGCGCTCGGCTTCGAGGCCATCGAATACACCTCCGCAGCCGCCATGGAGGTTTGCATACGGCACCTCAAGGAAAATCCATGGGAGCGCATGCGGCTGGTTCGGCAGCAAGTTAAGCAAACGCCGCTCGGCATGATCTGCGCGCCGGTTTTTAGCGTGAGCAGCAAGGGGTTGCTCCCGGACGACCTGCTTGAGCTTTACCTCAAGACTTGCGCCCGCAATGGCATTCACTCCTTCTTCCTACTGGACGGCCTCAACGACATGAGGAACCTGGAGGTGCCGATCCGGGCAGTAAAAGAAGCGGGAGGGCGGGCGCTCCCGAGCATCACTTACTCCATAAGTCCGGTGCACACGGATGAGCACTTCGCGAGCAAGGTTGCAGACCTCAAGCGGTTCGGGGCGGACGCAATAGTGCTCAAGGACCCGAGCGGCATTCTTACGCCGGAACGGGTGCGAACCCTAGTGCCGGCCTTGCGCCGGGCGGGGGAGGGGATGCCGGTCTACTGCCACTCGCATTGCAGTACCGGATTGGGACCTGCGAACAACCTAGAGGCGGTAACGTCGGGGGCCACGGGTATTTGGACCGTAGCGGAACCACTCGCGAATGGCTCATCGCTTCCGAATACCGAATCCATGGTTCGCCACTTGCGTCGCATGGGGCACAGCGTCGAATTCGACGATCATAAGCTGCGCCAGGTTGCGGAGCATTTCCATCGGGTCGCGGTGCGACACGGGAAACCCCTCGGACGGCCTGCTGAATACGACCCAGTGTGCTACATACACCAAATGCCAGGCGGCATGGTCAGCAACTTCCTCGCCCAACTGGCACAGCTTGGCATACAAGACCGATTCGAGCAGGTCCTGGAGGAAATTCCCGCCGTTCGCTCGGACCTCGGCTGGGCGATCATGGTTACGCCTTTCTCGCAAATCATCGCCACTCAGGCAGCAATGAACGTGTTGTACGGGCGGTACAAAGTCATCCTGGGTGAGGTCAAAATGCTGCTCCTCGGCTGGTACGGCGAAACGCCGTCACCCGTAGATGCCAACCTCGTCGACCGCGTGAGCGACGGCGCCGAGCGGATCAATGCACGGCCGGGAGCCGTGACGCCTCCCGCGCTCGATCGAATCCGAGCAAGCCACGGAGATTTTCGCTCAGACGAGGAGTTGCTGCTGAATGCCTTCTTCATGCCAGAAGCACTTAAGGCCATGTACGACAGCGGGCCAATTCGTCTTGACGACCTTACCGCCGAGCATTCGTTGGTAGGGCTCGTGCGGGAAGTGGCGAAGAACAAGGGAATCACCCGCTTTCGCTGGATCAACTAACGCCGGCTCATTGACAGGATCGCTTTTCAACGCGGATTCATAATCAAAGGAGAATCTCTCGTGATCAACACAGATGCAATGGTGCTGAGACAAATGAAGATCACTCTGGTCGCTGCCGCGATGGGTGTTGGGGCAGTTATTGCCACACATGCAATGGCCGCCGACAGCACCAAGATCTATGACATGCGTATGGGAAACATCACGGCAAAGGACACGCAAGAGCGCCTGGCCGAGAGGTTCATTGAGCTGGTGGAGCAAGGGTCGAAGGGGCGAATCGACGGGAAACTATACACGGCCGCTGCGCTCGGGCCGAACCGCGAAGTCATGACTGGACTCCAGATCGGTTCCGTGCAGGCCTATATTGTGCCGCTCGCCAATTTGAGCTCATTCGTACCGCAGGCCGGGGTTTTCGAGATGCCTTGGCTCTATCCCGGCAACTCGGTGAAGGAAATCACGAATAACATTACCCAGGCAATGCAGGGAAACGCGGCGACCGAACTCAAGCGCCTTTCCGAGCAGAAGGGCTTCCACATTGTGTCGCTATTCGGCCTTAGTCCCCAACTTGTTTTCTCCAGCGCCCCGATTAAGGGCTTGGCGGACTTCAAAGGGAAGAAGCTGCGCACCGTCCCCGGCGATGAACATCTGGAAACGGTCAAGAACTGGGGCGCCATCGGCGTCGACATGCCCCTTCCGCAGGTCTATACCGCGACTCAGCAGGGTGTGGTCGACGGCTTTGATCTCCCGCCGGACGTCACGTTGCAGTTGAAGTTCCATGAAGTCGCGCCTTATGTGTTACATACCCTGCATAATTCGCTCGTCGAGATGATCGTCGTCAGCAACACTTGGTACGCGAGCCTTCCGGGCGATCTGAAGATGGCCGTCGACGAGGCGGGCAAGGAGCTCGAGCGGATCGGAACCCAGGCGTTCATCGAGTCGCAGGAAAAGGCCATAGAAGCCCTGAAGCACAATAGCAAGATTAAGTTTACGGAGTTGCCGGACGGGGACATGCGAAGCATGAGACAACTCAACCAAGACGGAATCTGGGAAAAAATCGCAAGCGAACCCGTTAGAGGGCCGATGTTCAAGACATTGCTTAGTGATATCGAGAAGCTTTCGACGCCATCCTCACACGGGCGATAGCGCTTTTCGTCATGGCCATGGGCGACTCGCGACAACTTGACTCGACACGCAACCGCGGCGCCGTCGCCCGCGCCGCCGCCATGCTGCACTCCCTTGATATCCTGATCATGTGGCTCTTGACGGCTGTTGTCGGTCTCATCTTCGCCTGCATGATGGTTGCAGTGTTCGTGGCAGTGATTTTTCGCGAGGCGTTCGGGCTGCCGTTCCCCTGGTTCGCTGACGTCTCGCGCTACTCCCTTATCTGGCTGGTTTTCCTGGGTTCGGCGGTATTGGCGCGTCGAGGCGAGCACATATGCATCGATCTGCTGCACAAGGCGCTGCCCCCATTAGGAAGGCGTTTAGTCAATATCACCGTCTGCATTGTCGGAATCGTTCTCTCTAGCTATTTCGCGTTCCTTGGGACGCGCTTCACAGTTCTGGCGTTCCAGCAAGGCCAAACAAGCGCGAGTACTTATCTGCCAGCATGGATCGGCTACCTTGCGATCCCGCTCGGATTGGGTTTAATGGCGCTTGCATATTTGCTTTACCTCGTCGAAGTCCTGCTTCCAGGAAACCATCGGTTCCGCCTGCTAGGTGGCACGTTTGGGCGGTAAGGCGCGGCGCATGGTTGCAGGGGACATCTCATGCTGATCCTTGGGCTCGCGCTCAGCGTGCTGCTGCTCGTTTTCGGTTATCCGATTTGGATGGCATTTCTTGTCTTTTCATTGCTGCTGCTCTCCGGCTTGCCTCCCGAGGTCCTGGCGATCCGCCTATTCAATAGCCTGGACGTGGATGCGCTGCTTGCGGTTCCCGGCTACGTCTTCGCGGCGGAAATCATGGTGCGAAGCGGGATGGCACAGCGGCTCATCGATTGGGTGGCTAACTTCTTCGGCCGAGTCCCAGGTGGCATGCCTATCACGACCATAGCCGGCGCCGAAGCGTTCGGCGCCATTTCTGGCTCGAGCACAGCAACTATCGCCGCCCTCGGCAAGGTGATGTATCCCGCGCTGCGGCAAGATCGGTATGGGGATGACTTCTCGCTCGGGCTGGTAACCTCTATGGGCGCCATCGCCCTGATCATCCCTCCGAGCATCACGATGATTCTGTACGGCGCGTTGGCACCGGCATCCGTGGGGAAGCTGTTTCTCGCCGGCATCATTCCCGGAATCCTGATCGGACTCGTCGTGGCCGCCTACGCGGTTTGGTATGCGCTCAAGCACGACGTCCGCTCGCATGCTAGAGGCTTGAGCTGGTCGGCGATTGGCCGGTCCACGAAAGCTGCGGCGTGGACACTCGGCGCCCCGCTCATCATCTTTGGGGGCATCTATACAGGCTTCTCTACCCCCACCGAAGCATCCGTTGTTCTATCCGTGTACGCAGTCGTGATTGCGATGCTGGTTCACCGGGATCTCGATCTAAGTGGGCTATGGCAGGCGACACTCGAGTCCGCGCTTCTGACCGCAAAGATTTTCATCATCGTTGCCGCCGCTTCGGCATTTTCGGTCGTCCTGGTGCTGGAGAACATTCCGCAAGCGCTCGTAGACATTGTGCTTACCTTAGAGCTCAGCCCCGTGACAATCCTGTTGACGGTGAACCTGGTGCTTCTCGTGGTCGGAATGTTCATGGACCCTAATTCGGCGCTCGTGGTGTTTGTTCCGCTGCTGGTCCCTCTCGCGACGGCCGCAGGCATAGACGTCATTCACCTGGGCATCATCGTCACGGTCAATCTGGCGATCGGGATGTTTACGCCGCCATTTGGCATCAACCTCTTCGTCAGCAGCAGCATATTCAATGCTCCGATGACGCGTGTCATCTGGGGGTGCGTGCCATTCATATTTCTATACTTGGGGGCGCTGGGTGCAATTACGTACATCCCCCAACTATCGCTCTGGCTGCCGAGCTTCTGGCAATAGTGGATGACAGGACGCGATTATGGAAATATCTATCGACGATCTACAAGCGATACTCAAGATCTTCCGCGATTCCGATCTGGAGCAGATGTATATCGAGATCGGAGATCTCAAGTTCGAGATATCTAAGGCCGGGGGTGTGATCTCCTCTGCGCCGGTGCGGAAAGCACAGCGATCGGCCGGGCCGTCGCCCGCGCCGCTGCAGCTTGAGCAGCAGGGCGAAGCAGAAGTCCCGGCCACGGTGCAACCAGCTGTTTCTAGGCTTGGTGAGCGGACTGGCCTTATCGCGATTGACGCGCCGACCCTCGGTGTGTTCTGCCGCCGGCCCGCGCCAGATCAGGAGCCGTTCGTACAGATCGGGGGGGCGGTCCGCACCGGGGACCCGGTCTGCATCATCGAAGTAATGAAGCTCTTCCATCGAGTGGAAAGCCATCACAGCGGTCGCATCGTCGAAATCTGCGTTGAGGACGGAGCGATGGTCGAGTTCGGGCAGACGCTCATGTGGATGAAGTCGGACGCGCAATGATTCGGCGGGTACTCGTTGCGAACAGAGGGGAGATCGCTGTACGCGTCATCCGCGGCTGCCGGGATCTCGGCATGGAAGCTATCGTGGCGCATTCCGACGTGGACCGCGATTCCCTGGCGGTACGCCAAGCGGATCGTGCGGTGTGTATCGGCGCGGCGCCACCGCGCTCCAGTTACTTAAACATGGAGGTCATCCTGGCGGCGGCAAAGGCCGTGCGGGCGGACGCTATTCATCCCGGCTATGGATTCCTGTCGGAAAACGCCGCTTTTGCGCAAGCGTGCCAGAAGGCGGGGACGGTGTTTATCGGACCATCGGCCGCAGCGATCGCGCTTATGGGGAACAAGCTTGAGGCCCGAAGGGCGGCCGCCGATGCGGGCGTCCCCGTCCTTCCGGGGTCATTCGCCCTTGTTCAGGATCCGGAGCAGGCAACGGCCGTGGCGCGAAGCATTGGTTTTCCGGTCCTGCTCAAGGCTTCCGCCGGGGGTGGTGGCCTGGGGTTGCGCCGCGTCAACGATGCAACGGAGTTCTCCCATGCTTTGGCGATGAGCGCCAACGAAGCACAGCAGGCCTTCGGTGACGGTGCGCTTTACATCGAAAAGTACATTCCCAACGCCCGGCACATTGAAGTGCAGATTGTCGCGGACCATTCCGGCCGCCTAGTTGAACTTGGCGAGCGCGATTGCTCGATCCAGCGCCGTTATCAGAAGCTGATCGAAGAATCCCCATCGCCCTGCGTCTCGCCTGCGCTCCGAGACGAAATGGCAGCTGCCGCAATTCGCCTAGTGCGGCGCATCGGCTACACGAGCGCCGGAACCATCGAATTCCTTCTTGACCAAGATACGCGGCGCTTCTACTTCATTGAGATGAACACGCGCTTGCAGGTCGAGCATCCGGTCACCGAGATGGTGACCGGTTTGGACATCGTGGCCTTGCAGCTCCTAATCGCCTCGGGAATGCCGCTGCCTGTTGCGCAGGAAGATGTGCGCTTCCGCGGCCACGCGATCGAGTTCCGCATCAACGCGGAGGATCCGGCCGCTGACTTCCAGCCATGTGCCGGCCGCTTGGCCGGGCTGTCTTTGCCACTGGGCCCCGGAGTGCGGGTAGATACGCACTGTTACGAAGGGTACACGGTACCGCCGTTTTACGATTCCCTACTCGCAAAGATAATCGTTCATGGCGAA
>CAUJKI010000507.1 GCA_963205015.1 Pseudomonadota bacterium | reverse complement strand
GAAGTTTCCTTCCTCTGAATGCATTGAACTTTTGTTGGATAGCCCATTCGTAAACTAGTAATATAACTAGATTATAAGTCAAGTCATCCCTCGACAAAACTAGTCGGCGCCAAACTTGAGGAGGCGGTTTTCAACCGCCTTAGGCGTGCAGTTGAGCGCCGCGGCAATTTCGCCCATGGTCTGATGCTCATATTCGAAAAGGACCAGTGCCGTCCGCAGCTCAAGGGGAAGCGCAGCGACCGCAGTCTGCACGGCGGCGATGCGCTCGCGCTTCACGGCTCCTTCCGACGCCTCGGTTCCCGTGGCGGACTGGTCGGCGGTGTCGCCCCCCGTTTCCATCCAGGCATTGAGGGACAAATTCGGGCGCCGCTTCCACCAGCGCAGACGATTCTTTGCCTGATTGGCGGCAATGGCAAAACACCAACTCGAAAACTTCGCGCCCGGGCGATAACCGCCGCGCTTGGTGTAAATTCTCACAAAAACCTCCTGCGCGAGATCCTCCGCCTCGGCGGTGTTGCCGATCAGCCGGAAGATGAACCGTTTCACCGGCGTCTCCCAGCGGTGCATGAGAGGGGCCAGGGCGTCGTCGTCGCCCGCCTGCAATCGGCCCATCAAGTCTTCGTCGCTGGGGTTGGCACCCGGATCGGATTCCATGGCTCCTAGTGTTGAGGCCGGCCTTCCAGCTTCAGGTCCGGCGCCACCTGGTGATCAAAATTGGCGATCTTTGGCAGCACCAGCGCGAGGTATCGCTTGCCATCTTCGGGCGACATCACCGCTGCGACTTGCTGCACGTGGACGGTGATGGCCGATTCGCACGTGGCGCGCAACTGCTGCAAGGTGCGCTCCGCCTCCGCGGCGGCGACGAGATCATCCCCGTTCGTCCGGCGCAGGGCATCGCGCGCCTGGATGGCCTCCTGGATCATTCGGCAGTGTTCCTCGCAGGAGGGTGCGTAGTTCTCGTGCAGCCGCTGGATCTCGGCAAACTGGCGCTCGTCGAGGTTGAAGTCCGCCCGGAGCCACGCCATGGCATCGCCCTTGCGGACGGCCGCGTGCAGCTCCGGAGCGCTGTTCAGGTGATAGCACATGAAGCCGATGGCCGCGGCGGCGGCTCCTAGTCCGAACAGGGTGCGCAGCAGGTGTTTCATTGCTTGAGGATGGCCTGCGCGCGCGGATCCAATTCCACCAGGTAGGAGACCACCATGGTTTCGCGGTCGGCCTCTACGCGAGCCTGGGCAAGAGCGCGACCGGCCACACCGGCCACACTAAAGGTTAGGACCGCAGCCACCGCCCAAGCGGCGGTATGAGCACGCAGATAGGCGGTCCAGGTGGCTTCGCCTTGCTGCCCGATGCGCCGCCAGACGGCAGCGCGGAACCCGGGGTCGGACGGCGGCTTAACCCGCCAGTCTTGCAAGGTCTCAGATAGCTTATCACGGGAAGTATTCATAGGGATTGCTAGGGGTAATACACCGCATCCCATCGAATCCCTCACGCTAAATTTTTCTCGAATACCCTGAGTGATTCCTAGCCCACGGGTGTATGACTGGAAGACAACCGGGCAACCCGCACGGTTAAGCGAAACCAAAACCCATTATCTTCATGAAAGCCACCAAACTCCTGATCGCCGCCGCGGCCTTTGCCGGCCTCGCAGCGCTCACCTTCGCGGGCCCCGGTCCGGAATACTGGGCCCGGATGAATGCCGCCCAGAAGAAGCCGTCCGCCTACCCATCCATCTGGCGGATCAAGGACAACGGCGAGACCAAGGCCAAGCCCACCGCCGAAGTCGCCGCTTCCTGCACCGCCTGCTCGGGCTGCCAGACCAAGAAATCCTGACCGACCCGAACCCCCGCCAATCCAGCCGCCGCCACAGCCGCCCGGCTGGATTCTTATTAAGACCCGATCCGACCGAACGCTCCCGCGTAACAACCTTACTGGCTCCCGCCCCATCAAATGCCTGTCATGAGATACGTGCTACCTGTTCTCACCGTGATCTTCATGCTTCTGCTGTCCGGCTGCGTATCGGCCTCGCCCAAGGAGCAATCCGCCCGGGAGCGGCTTCAGCAGACCGGAGACCTCCTTCAATTGCCATCCTCGCGCCCGGCGCAGCCCGCGCCCGATGCCGATGCCCCGCTCACCGACTATGCTCGCTATGCCGTGCTCCGCCATCCGGCCGTCATCGCGGCCTGGCACGACTGGCGCGCTGCCGTCGCCGCCATCGCTCCGGCCCGCGCCCTGCCCGACCCGCAACTCACCTTCGAGGCCGACATCACCGACACGCTCATGACGCTCATGCCGGGGTTGATGTTCGATTTCATGACGCCAGGGAAACGCACCGCCATGGCCGCCGAAATGACCGCCGGCAGTGAGGTCGCCTATCGTAACTTTGCCGACACGGTTCTGCGCACCGCCGCCGACGTGCGCCGGGCCTGGGTAGAACTCGCCTATGCCCGGGAGGCGGGCGGCCTCTACCAAGCCGCCATCGGCAATCTCGAACAGGGTCTCGCCCTCAGCAACGCCCGCTACACCACCACGGGGATGATGGCCTCACTCGAGCCCCAGGTGCGGCTGCAAAATCAGATCGCCGAGCACCACTCGCACCACCAAGCCATCACCGACCGGATCGCCGCAGCCCGCGCCCGTTTCAAGTCCGCCCTCGGACTCCTGCCCACCGATCCCGATCCGGCCTGGCCCGATGCGGCCCTGACCGTCACCCCGCTTCCGTCGGAGGAAGAACTCTGGCAGCGCACGCTGGCGTCCAATCCCGGTCTCGCGCGGATGCGCGCCATGGTCGAGATGACGGTGGCCAGCGTCGCCGTGGCCCGCAAAAGCGGCACGCCGGATTTTACCCTCGGGCTGATGACCGACGTGAAGGCCGATCCGTTGATGTTTCGCCCCACCGCCACCGTCAGCCTGCCCGTCTGGCGGGAGAAAATCGCCGCCACCATCGCCGCGGCCGAGGCGAGGCGCGACGCCGCCGCAGCCCGGGTCACCGCCGACCAGCTTACCATGGCCGCCGAACTGGCCCGGATGCTTTACATGGTGCGCGAGTCCGACCGGATGCTCACTTATATCGACAACACCGCCCTGCCCAACCTCACCCGCATGTCCGCCATCGCCGAGGCTGGCTACCAATCCGGCGCAGGCGAGGCCGGCATGATCACCGACGCCCGGCACATGGCGACGCTCATGCGCCTCGAACGCCTCGCCGCCCTGCGCGAGCGCGAAACCGCGGTGACTGATCTGCTGCTCATGACCGCCGTCGCCGGGCCGGCCGGTCTTCCACTGCTTTCCAATTCCGCCCCGACCGCCAATTGAATCGCTTTCACTTCGGAACCATGAAATCCAATCTCTCCTTCCGCCTCCTTGCCGTTGTCCTGCTCGCCGGCCTGTTTACCGTAGCGGCCATCGCCGCCGAGCAGCTCTACACGTGCGGGATGCACCCGCAGATCATCAAGAAGGAGCCCGGCAATTGCCCGATCTGCGGCATGGCTCTCACGCCCATCCGCGCCAACGCCGCCGCAGCCTCCTCCGGCGAGCGCAAGATCAAGCACTACCAGTCCACCATGAACCCGGGCGAGGTCAGCCCGCGCCCCGGCAAGGACTCGATGGGCATGGAGATGGTCCCGGTTTACGAGGAGGGCGGCGCGCCCTCGGCCGCCAACGTCATCCATATCGAGCCGGGCATCGTCCAGCGCATGAACCTCAAGACCGATCTCGTCACCCGCGGTCCCGTCCGCCGGGAGATCCGCAACGTCGGCACCATCGCATACAACGAGGAGGGCCTGCGCGACATCACCACCAAATACGAAGGCTGGATCGAGAAGCTCCACGTCAACGCCACCTGGACCACGGTGCAGGCCGGCGACCCGCTCTTCGAGATCTACTCGCCCGATCTCTACAACGCCCAGCTCAACTACCTCGTCGCCCTGCGCACCGAGGGTGCGGAAGGCGGCCCGCTCACGCGCGCTGCGCTGGCCCGGCTTCAGTTGTTCGACATCTCCGACGATTTCATCGCCAACCTCGTGCGCTCGGGCGAGCCGAGCCGCACCTATCTCTATCGTGCGCCGTCCGCCGGCGTGGTCATAGATAAAATGGCCGTCGCGGGCCAGATGATGAAACCCGGCGAACGCATCTACCGGCTCGCCGATCTCTCCTCCGTCTGGGTGCTGGCGCAGATTTTCGAAAACGACCTGCCCTTTGTGCAGGTCGGTCAGTCCGCCACGGTGCGCGTCACCTACGGTCGCGAGCGCGACCTGCCCGCCACGGTCGCCCTGTTGCTCCCTCAGATCGAGGAGCAGACCCGCTCCGCCACCGCACGCCTCGTGCTTCCCAATCCCGACGGCGAACTCCGCGCCGGCATGTTTGTCGATGTGCGCCTCTCGGTCCAACCCGCCGATTCCGCCGTGCTCGTGCCCGAGATCGCTGTGCTCCGCAGCGGCGAGCGCAATACCGTTTTCCTGGCCAATACCGACGGCACGTTCGAGCCGCGCGAGGTCACGCTCGGCGCCCGCAGTCATGACGGTCGCTACGAGGTCCTCGCCGGTCTGGCCGAAGGCGAGCGCATCGTCACCTCCGGGCAGTTCATGCTCGATTCCGAGAGCCAGCTTCGCGAAGCGATCCAGAAAATGCTCAAGGCGGCCCAGGGTGATGCGGCCGCACCCGGCACTCCGCTACAACCGATGACTGCAAAGACCGCCGCGACTCCGGCCGAAGCCGCTTCCCTGCCGCCCGCCGCCCTCGCGGCCCTCACCAAGCTCGCGTTCGCCTTGGCCGACGCCTCCACGCCGTTGGCGGCCGACGATCTTGCGGGTTATCGCAAGCAGCTTCCCGTCATCACCGCCGCCCTCGACGTCTATTTCCAGGCCGACGCCCACGCCGCCCATGGCCCGTTGGCGTCATTCAAGTCAGGCCCGCCCAGCCCCTCGGATCTGGAATCAGCCCAGCAGGAATTCGCTCCCTTCAGCACGGCCGTGGCCGATCTGGTCCGGGCGCAACACATCCACCACCGCGAGGGCCTGCATCTTTTCCAGTGCCCGATGGCCCCAAAGATCGGCGAAGGACGCTGGCTGCAGCGCGACGGCATCCTGAAAAACCCGTTCTTCGGCTCCGGCATGCTGACCTGCGGCGACGAACTCGACGCCGCTCCGACCAAGACCGACCCACACAGCGGCCACGGCGGCATGACCTCGCTCCCGGCCGGTCATCCTGCGCTGGATGTCGCCACCTACCTGGTCGCACTGAACAGCGCATCGGCCGCACCAGCCGGTGGCTGCTGCGCCGGCCACACCACAGCCCAAGCCGCCGCCTGCGATCACTCCCAGTAACCATCCGCCCCCCGCCATGCTCAAGGCCATCATCGATTTCTCCCTCAAGAACCGGTTTCTGGTTCTGATCGGCACCGCGGCCCTCGTGCTGGGCGGCATCTACGCGCTGAAGCGGATCCCGCTCGACGCGATTCCCGATCTCTCCGACACGCAGGTCATCATCTACACCGAGTGGCCCGGCCAGGCCCCGCAGATCGTGCAGGACCAGGTCACCTACCCGATCACGACCAAGATGCTCTCGGTGCCCGCGGCCAAGGTCGTGCGCGGCTACTCCTTCTACGGCTACTCCTTCGTCTATGTCATTTTCGACGATGGCACGGACCCGTATTGGGCGCGCAGCCGTGTGCTCGAATACCTGAGCGGTCTCTCCGCCGATCTGCCGAAGAATGTCACCCCGCGGCTCGGTCCCGACGCCACCGGCGTCGGCTGGGCTTTCATGTATGCGCTCAACTCGCCGAAGCATGATCTCGCCGAGCTGCGCTCCATGCAGGACTGGTTCATCCGCTACCAGCTCGCGAGTGTCGAGGGCGTGGCCGAGGTCGCCTCGGTCGGCGGCTTCGTGAAGCAATACCAGATCACCGTCGATCCGCACCGGCTGCACGCCTACAACCTTTCGATCAGCGACATCGCGATGGCCGTCGAGCGGAGCAATGCCGAGGTCGGCGGACGCTCGATGGAAATGGCGGAGAAGGAGTTCATCCTTCGCGTCCGCGGCTACGCGCAGGGCGTCGAGGATTTTCGCAAGATCGCGGTCGGCCGCGGCCCGGGCGGCACGCCGATCCAGTTGGGCGACGTCGCCAACGTCCAGCTCGGCCCGGACATGCGCCGCGGCATTGCCGAACTCAACGGCGAGGGCGAGACCGTCGGCGGCATTGTCGTCGTCCGCTACGGCGTGGACACCCGCGAGGTCATCTCCGCGGTGAAAGCCCGGCTCGACCAGGCGATGAAAAGCCTGCCTGAGGGCGTTACCTACACCGTCGCCTATGATCGCACCGCGCTCATTGACCGCTCGGTCGCCACCCTCACCGGCACGCTGGTCGAGGAGAGCATCGTCGTGGCGCTGGTCATCATCATTTTCCTGATGCATCTGCGCACGGCCCTCATTCCGATCATCATCCTGCCCATCTCGGTGCTCGCGGCTTTCATCATCATGCACCTGCAGGGCATCAGCTCGAACATCATGTCCCTGGGTGGCATCGCCATCGCCATTGGCGTGCTGGTGGACGGCGTCATCATCCTGGTCGAGAACACCCACAAGCATCTGGAGCAAAACGCCGGACGCAAACCGCACTGGGAGGTGATTCGCGAAGCCGCCGTCGAGGTCGGGCCCACGATCTTCTTCGCGCTGATCGTCGTGACTGTGGCGTTTCTTCCCGTATTCGCGCTGGAGAATCAGGAAGGCCGACTGTTCCGCCCGCTGGCGTTCACCAAGACGTATTCGATGACCGCGGCCGCATTTCTCGCGATCACGCTGGCGCCGGTTCTCGCCGGCCTGTTCATCCGCGGCAAGCTGAAGCCCGAGGAAAAGAATCCCCTCAACCGCTTCCTGATCGCGGTGTATCATCCGTTCATCGATTTTGTGATCAACTGGCGCAAGACCGTGGTCGTGGTGGCCGCCGTGCTGGTGGTCTGGGTATTCTTCCCCTGGAATGCCTGGATCGTGCAGCCGTTGCCCGAAGGCAAAGCAAAGGAACTGGCCGCCAAGTTGAATCCGGCGTTCCCCTATCAGAATCTCGGCTCGGAGTTCATGCCTCCGCTCTACGAGGGCGACCTCCTCTATATGCCGACGACCTTCCCCGGCATCTCCCCCACCAAGGCGAAGGAAATCCTTCAGCAGACCGACGCCATCATCCGCACCTTCCCCGAAGTGCATCACGTCTTCGGCAAGGTCGGCCGCGCCGAAACGGCGACAGATCCCGCGCCCATGGACATGATCGAGACCACGATCATGCTCCGGCCCGAGAAGGAGTGGCCCGAGATCGATATCCTCGACGCCGAAGGAAAGGTCGTCGCCCACCGCCGTCGCACGGTGGCCGAACTCACCGACGCCCTCAATTCCGCCGTGCAGATCCCCGGGCTCACCAACGCCTGGACGATGCCCATCCGGACGCGCATCGACATGCTCGCCACCGGTATTAAGACCCCCATCGGCATCAAGGTCGCCGGCCCCGACCTCAAGGAACTCGAACGCATTGCCGGTCAGATCGAGGCCGTCATCCACGGCGTGCCCGGCACCGGCAGCGTGTTCGCCGAGCGCGTGATGGGCGGCAACTACGTCGAGTTCGACATCAACCGCGACGCCATCACCCGCTACGGTCTGACCGTCGGCGACGTGCAGGAGGTCCTCCAGGTCGCACTCGGCGGCATGCCGCTGACCACCACCGTGGAGGGCTTGGAACGCTATGGCGTCATTCTCCGTTACGACCGCGACTACCGCGAAAACCTCGAGGCGCTCCGTGATATCGTCATCCCGGTCAAGATGGGCGGCACCAACAGTGCTGCCGGCATGGGTGATGCCGGTGCTCCCGCGCGTATGGCCCAGATCCCGCTCCGCCAACTCGCCGACGTCCGGGTCGTCGCCGCCCCGATGGGCGTGAAAAGCGAAGCAGCCGTGCCCAACGCCTGGATCTATGTGGACGTGCAGGGCGTGGACATCGGCCGCTATGTCCGGCTCGCCAAACAAACCGTGGACCGCGCCATCGAGACGGGCGAACTCAAGGTGCCCACCGGCTACAGCATCTTCTGGAGCGGCCAGTTCGAATACATGGAGCGGGCCTCGCAACGCCTGCTCATCATCGTGCCCGTGACGCTGGCCATCGTCGCCCTGCTCATCTTCCTCAGCACCGGTTCTTACATCAAGACGGGCATCGTCTTCCTAGCCGTGCCGTTCTCGCTCGTGGGCGCGTTCTGGATGCTGCACCTGCTCGATTACAACATGAGCGTCGCCGTCTGGGTCGGCATCATCGCCCTCGCCGGCTTGGACGCGGAAACGGGCATGGTGATGCTGCTCTACCTCGACCTCGCCTACGACGACGCCAAGCGCGACGGCCGCATGCGGACCACGGCCGACCTGCGCGAGGCCATCTACCACGGCGCCGTGCGCCGCGTGCGCCCGAAGATCATGACCGCCGCGACCACCTTCATCGGCCTTGTGCCCATCCTGTGGAGCACCGGGACCGGCGCCGACGTGATGAAACGCATCGCCGCCCCCATGGTCGGCGGCGTCGGCACCTCGGTCCTGATGGAGCTGCTCGTTTACCCGGCGATCTTCTTCCTCTGGCGCCAGCGCGGCCTGTCCGGCCCAACCTCGCCACCACCGGTCACGTCCATGGCGCCCGAACCCCAGCCCGTTACATGAGCGCTGATCCCTCCAGTGATGAGACCTGCATCGTCTGCGGCAAATCGACCGAAGGCGCCGCCGGCTTCGCCCATCTCTATCACGAGGGCCGGCGCTTCGCGCTTTGCTGCCCCATGTGCGTCCAGATGTTCGAGCGTCATCGCGACCGCTTCACGCGCGGTGACCGGCCGCAAAGCCTGCTCGATGAACTCACGCAGGAGATCACCTGGAAAAACGACCCCCACTGATCGACCAATCCGCAACTGTCACCTCCGCCGCTTTTCACCATGAAAATCCACCACAAACTCCTCCCACTCCTCTCTCTCGTCGCCGGCCTTGCCGCCGGCTCTGTCGCCTTTGCCCACGACGGTAAAGATCACGCCAAAAAGCCCTCACCCGCCTCCTCCGGCCTGGTCGCTCCGACCGAGCACGACGCCGCCTGGCTCGCCAAGGCCCGGGAATCCTATCCGCTCAAGACCTGTCTTGTCTCCGACGAAGAGTTCGGCGGAAGCATGGGCGAGACCATCGACCGCATTTATCGGGAGAAGGGTAAACCCGACCGTCTCGTTCGCTTCTGCTGCGAGAGCTGCCTCGATGATTTCAAGGCCGAGCCCGCGGAGTATCTCCCCAAACTCGACGAGGCCGCCAAGCCCAAGGCCAACCCTTCCATGCACCAGCACTGAGGCCGGAATCAGGACACTTTCGCAGGCCGTCAATCGCGTGATGGTCATCG